>JBDHYV010000183.1:0-5670 GCA_039811545.1 Bacteroidales bacterium
CACTGAACCCTATCAAATCTTGTTTGGAACAACTATCGATGATAATGCTATTCCTGATACAAATAAACCAACAAATCAGGTTTTGGCAAAGAGAGATCAATCAGGTTGAAAAACCGCTGAAACAGTTGAAACTCATCTGGTTGCAGCGTTTCGCGGGCAAAAATGAGTGATTTGGCTACGTAATAATCCGACACGATAAAATTGCTAAACAGATCAGGAATCCCCAAACGGTCTTTCAGTTGCTGAAAGCGCGAGGCCATGAACGACATTTCGAGCGGAAAGGCATATTTCTCCTGATCCTTATAGAACTTAGGCAAAAAAGCATTGTCCTCAAACTGCTCTAAGATCAAACGGGCATTGAAGTCGGACGAGATTTTCGATGCAAGCGATGTCTTGCCCGCGCCGATGGTACCTTCGATGGCAATATAGCGGTAGGAGGATGTGAGCATAATTTATTTCTCGTCAGAAAATTCGTTTTATCTCGCCAGCATCTTCGGGCAAAGCAAGCAACAAATCGTGAGTAGATGTATTTAAAACAGGATGAACAAAGTCGGGCGCAATCTCGTTGAGCGGCATCAATGCAAAGCGTCTTTTGTGAAGGCGCGGATGAGGCACGGTCAAAGTGTTGGTGTCAAACACCATGTCGTCAATATAAAGAATATCAATATCAAGGGTTCGGGAGTCAAAACCTTTCGCATCAGGCTTTCGTATCCGCCCGAATTCTTGCTCAATCTGATGAATTTTTTTCAGCACATTTTTCGGTGGCAGTGAAGTATTGAGTTTAATCGCCTGATTCAGAAAATCCGGGCTGTCCTCCATATCGAAAGCTGCCGTTTCATATAAGGCCGACTTCATCGCAATTTCGCCAATTTGCTGTTCTATTGCCTCAACAGCAGATCGCAGCATTTTTTCCCGATCGCCCAAGTTCGAGCCGAGCAATAAAAAGAAAGTTCGCGTTTCCATTGTTGCAAAATTAGACGAAATGAGGCAATTGCAATGTGATGACAGGTTTGAAATTTAAGTAAGAAAGAAAGAGATTAGGATAACTTAGGTGCTTAGTCAAAGAGAACGAAGGTAGATTTCTTGGGCGGGATATAGCCGTCGAACACCATCTGAATAAGTTTTTCGAGCTTCAAGTGATAGAGTGGATCTTCGGCCCAACGTCCGGTGAGATGCTGTATTTCGGTGGCCGTTCCACGTTTGATACGTCCAAAGCGGTCATCCACTTTTGGAGTATTCAGTGCCTCGGTGGAAGCATAAGCCTTGAGATGCTGAATATGCGCCCTGACACCATCTTCGACCGACATGAAGGAAAGGCCAGGCTCGCCGCCACCAATAGCACCAAGTCCACAGAAATTATTCTGCTCTTTTCTCACATCGCCCCCATATTTGAGATAGCCTGTTTCTAAAAGCATTTGTGCATAGGCAATATCATGATTAACCCCTTCTATATCAGCCTCCTTAATATAAAGTCCAACCAACCTCTCAACATCTGCCACATCGAGTTTATCGTTGTAGAGCCACAGAAAACTCACCATCCTCTCCTTGGGTAACACCCCTTTGGTCATGATGCGTGTAGGAAGTTCAAATTTTTTTGGATTCACAAAACGGGGTCCGTATTCAGTAGAAATGGCGGGGATATTTTCGGAGAAAGGGGTCGTCATCGAGAAGCCAGGGGGAAGTTCAAGTCCATGAGAAATAATTTTTAAGGTGTCGCCATCGGCAATGCGTACTTTTCCAATTCGCGTGCTTCCGGCACCCGATGGAACCGGCTCGATGAAAAATAAACTTAAAGCAAGAAGAAAGGAAAATAACCTCATGATCAAAAAATCGGATTATCGAATGTACAAAAATCGTACTTTTGATAAATAATACAACATCTGCAGCCAGATAAATATTCACAAAATCATGTTCACTCCACAATCAGAGTATATCCGAAAAAAAATAAAAGGTTCTTACCGCAGTTTATGTTCATCAGATTATTAACACCTTGAAATATATTGTTGGAATAAAGATAATTATATAAAACCACCTTATTATTAAATTAAGCTCATCCCATGAAACAATTTTTCAAATTTATGTTTGCCTCTTTTTTAGGCACATTGCTCACCCTGTTCATCTTGTTTCTGATTGGCATTGCCACTGTAGCAGCACTGGTTTCGATGTCGGAGAACGAGCAAGTGAAGCTCAAACCAAACACCGTTTTGGTTGCCGATTTTTCTGTTCCCATCAGCGATCGTTCATCGAAAAACCCATTGGAATATTTCGACTTTACGAGTATGGAATCGCGTAACCCTATCGGATTGAATCAAGTTCTTGATAATATCGAAAAAGCAGCCGCCGACCCAAACATCAGCGGCATATATTTAGATGTTTCGGAAATCCAAAGTGGTATGGCCAACTTGCTGGAGATCAGGGACAAGCTCCTTGAGTTCAAGAAATCAGGCAAATGGATAATCAGCTATTCAGAAGGCTACAGTCAAGGGACTTATTACCTGGCAACGGTTTCCGACGAGATTTATCTTAACCCGGAAGGAGCTATCCTTTTCAAAGGCTTATACTCTCAGGTTACTTTTGTGAAGCATCTTTTGGAAAAATTAGATGTTGAAGCTCAGATCATTCGCGGGCCAAACAACCAGTTTAAGAGTGCCGTTGAGCCGTTGATGTACGATAAAATGAGCGATGCCAACCGGCTTCAGACTCAGAAAATGCTAAATACAGCGTGGGACGAGATGCTTACGGCCATCAGTGCTTCGCGCGGCATCAGCAAAGAAACACTGAACAAGGCTGCCGATGAACTCGCGTTGACCAAGGCCGAAAAAGCACTTGAGCTGAAGTTTGTGGATGGATTGGCCTATAAAGACGAGATTTTAGCTAAGCTTCGCGAGAAAACTGCAACAGCCGAAAAAGACAAAATCAATCAGATTACTCTATCCAAATACACCCATGCCAAGGTTGGCGAAACCAGCACCAGTCGCAACAAGATTGCTGTGATCTATGCTGTAGGAGAGATTAGCGGAGGTAAAGGTTCCGAAAGCACCATTGGTTCGGAGGGGCTATCGAAAGTAATTCGCAAAGCCCGCGAAGACGAAAAAGTGAAAGCCATTGTGATGCGTGTCAACTCGCCCGGAGGAAGTGCTCTGGCATCCGAAATTATACGCCGCGAAGTGGAACTGGCAAAAAACACTAAACCCTTCATCGTTTCGATGGGTAATGTGGCGGCTTCAGGTGGATATTGGATCTCGACAAATGCCGACCATATCTTTGCCGACCCAACGACCATCACCGGCAGTATCGGGGTTTTTGGTGTCATCCCTAATATGAAGAAACTGTTTAACAATAAGTTAGGTATTACTTTCGACAAGGTAATGACAAACCGCAACTCGGATTATATTGATGTGATGGAGCCACTCAGCCCCTATCAACAGGCTAAGATTCAGGAAGAAGTGGTGGAGATTTATGATGACTTCACCTCGTTGGTAGCCCGCACGCGCAACCTGAGACAGAGCTATGTTGATAGCGTTGGCCAGGGGCGCGTATGGATGGGAAAAGATGCCCTTGAGATTGGGTTGGTGGACGAACTGGGTGGATTGGAAAAAGCCATTGCCTACGCTGCCGAAAAAGCAAATATTGCCGGAGACTTTAAAATCAGCCAGCTTCCCGAACAGAAAGACCCATTTCAGCAACTTATAGAAGGGCTGAGCAACGAAGCACACGCACGCATCTTCCTTAAAAATCAAATGGGTGAGTATTATCAATATTTTGATTATATCCACTCGCTCTCCAACATGAAAGGTGTTCAGGCACGAATGCCATTTTTCATCCAGATTCAGTAATCAGAGAATAATAAAAAAAAGCGGGCAAACCCGCTTTTTTTTATTATTCTCTGAACCCTTTGAGATGCACCTTCAACGAATCGCTCTGATCTGGCTCTTTCAACGCCGGGTTATAGCCTGGCAAAACATCAACCCAGTTTCCATAAACCGAGTTTGGCAACACAATCCACCGACTTCCAAAAAGACTGCTTCTGTCGTAAACCCTGTTCATTCTTTCTTTTGCTCCAACACCTTCAAAAATTCCATCGAAATCGGCTAAGTTGTCGCCAATGAGCATAATCACATCGAATTGATCAGCGATTTTATTTCGGCGGCTTTGTTTTTCATTGCTCGAGGTGCGGAGCAACACATGTGCCTCGTCGGCAAAGGGAAAACCTTTCTGGCTTAGGTTGCGAATTGTCGCCTGTTTAAAAACTTCTTTCCGGTTGCTCACATAAAATATTTCCACTCCAACTTTTTCGGCACGATGAAGGAAATCCACCGCTCCGGCAAGAGGCTCGGCATTGGCCTGTTCCATCCATTCAGCCCAGCCTTCAGGATAACCAAATCCACCCTTGATGGCTTCGGCCTGAAAGGGGATATTATCCAAAACGGTTTCATCAATATCGAGGATGATAGCCATCGGCCTTGCCGAGGCGCGTTTGAGGGCATCGTTCAGCCTTATGTCAGCAATGTTATAAGCTTGAAAGCAAAGCGCCCTGTATTCAGCAGCATTTTGCTGAAACAGAGTGCTGTATAACTGTGGGCTCACCATTGGCGACTTCTGGGTAACAACCATTTGCATCGAAGGCCTGCACATAGGCAGCAGAAGCACGATTGCCAAAAGACCGGTTAAGCAAGAAATTTTTATCTTCATCACATTTTCAATATTGCTCTACAAAAATAAAAAAAGCCGGCAATGTGGCCGGCTTTTGATGTGATAACGGAAATTATTTTGAAAAATCCATTGATTCCATGCGTCTATACTGGTTGTAGCGCCATTTGGCATTTTCCTCGGCCATTTTGCCCAATTCTTCGGCATTAACCGGGAAGGTTTTTTTAAGCGAGGCAAAGCGTACCTCGCCATTGATAAACGCCTGGTACTTAGACCAATCTGGCTCTTTCGAGTCGAGCTGGAAGGGATTTTTTCCTTCTTCTTCGAGCAGAGGGTTATAGCGGTATAGCTGCCAGTAGCCCGATTCAACAGCCAGCTCTTCTTCATACTGCGCCTTGCCCATTCCAAGCTTGAGGCCATGGTTAATACAGGGCGAGTAGGCAATGATGATGGCCGGCCCGGGGAAAGATTCGGCTTCTTTCAGTGCCTTGAGAAACTGGTTTTGGCTTGCACCCATTGCCACCTGAGCCACATAGATATATCCATACGACATAAGCATGGCACCAAGGTCTTTTTTCTTCACACGCTTGCCGGCAGTTGCAAATTTGGCCACGGCACCTGCTGGTGTAGATTTCGACGACTGGCCACCGGTATTGGAATACACTTCGGTGTCTAGCACAATGACGTTTACATCTTCGCCCGAAGCCAACACATGGTCGAGACCGCCAAAGCCGATGTCATAAGCCCAACCATCGCCACCGATTATCCATTGCGATTTCTTCACAAAATACTGTTTCAGGTCAAGCAGCTCGGCCGATAAGGCGTCTTTTCTGCTTTCCAAAACTGCTGTCAATTTTTCGGAAGCCGCAACAGAGGCGTTGCCGTTGTTCATTGATTGAATCCATTCTGTAAATACTGTCGTAGCATTTTCGTTGGTTTCGGTTTTTAGTGCCTCTTCTAAGCGCAGCTTGATGCGGTCGCGCAACTTGTTTGTAGCCAAAGCCATTCCATAGCCATACT
>JBDHYV010000184.1:0-5655 GCA_039811545.1 Bacteroidales bacterium
CCAGCCTTTACTTTTCCGTTTATCGTTGTGAGCTGGTTTTTAGTGTTTTTCATCCGAAACTTCACTGATATCATGCCCTCGTCAGTGGTGGTAGGCATGGCTGAAAATGGGCTCTTGGATTGGTTGCTTACACCCACTAACGTATTCGGACAGGTAATTTTTCAAGGCAATGCCTTGCCGGGCATCATGTTTTTTGTGGCGGTTTTTTTGAATAGCCCTGTTGCTGCGCTGTTTGGTCTGGCAGCTTCAACCTTGGGAGCTGCGATTTCGCTTGGATTGGGGCAGGAGTTGAATGCGGTGCAAACAGGCCTTTTTGGATTTAATGCCGTACTGACGGCGATTGTCTTTTCAGGGCAAACGAGAAAAAATGTTGCACAGGCTTTTGTGGGTGTTGTTCTAACCATTGCACTTCATCATCTGTTTCTTCACAGCAATATTTTTGAGCGGATAGGCGGAGTATTTACCTTTCCTTTTGTTGCTGCCACTTGGCTCATACTTTGGCTGACACATTGGATCCAGCGTATCGGGGGAAAGCAATTAACCTGAAACAACATCGGCGGTGAAAGATAAGGCCAAAGCAAGGGTTGTAAAAATGAAAAATACTATTTTTGGCAATGTCATACAACCATGACGTGCAGCCGTAACCTCTTAAAGATGAATAAATACCGCCGTTACTACGAACTTTTTTCAGTCTTTTTCAAAATAGGTGCTTTCACTTTTGGCGGTGGTTATGCGATGATTTCGTTGATTCGAAACGAGGTGACTCAAAAGCGTAAATGGCTCGACGACGAGGAGTTTATGGATATGCTGGCCATTGCGCAAAGCATGCCCGGACCCATTTCGCTCAACACAGCTCTTTTTGTTGGCAACAAAAGGATGGGTTTCAAAGGTAGTTTGTTTGCAGGCGCAGGCATTATCGTGCCATCGTTTGTTGTTATTTTGCTCATTGCCCTTGTTTTTGCCCAATTTAAAGATAATGTGGTGGTTAAAAAAGTATTTCTTGGCATACGCCCGGCCGTTGTTGCACTGATTGCGGCACCTTTGTTCAGTCTGGGCAAAGCGGCAAATCTCAATTGGCGAAATCTCTGGATACCGGTTCTGGCTGCCGTTTTGGTCTGGAAATTTTCAGTTTCGCCTGTGTTTATCGTTTTGGGAACGGTGGTGCTGGGTATAGGGTGGTTCATGTTGTCGAAACGAAATCCGAATCAGTGATGGAACTGCCTGCACTTTATCTTTCGCTTGCTCTGGCTTTTTTCAAAATCGGCTTGTTTGGCTTTGGCGGCGGATATGCCATGCTTTCCCTGATTCAACATGAGGTAGTAGTTACCCATCAATGGATTTCGGTGGAGGATTTTACCAATATCGTGGCAATCTCGCAAGCCACGCCTGGACCAATCGCCTTTAACTCAGCCACATATATTGGTTATTCGGCCGTTACAGACAGTGGCTACAGTCATTTTGCGGGCATCATCGGATCGGCCATCTGTACCCTCTCGGTGAGTCTGCCCTCGCTGATACTGATGACAATAGTTTATCTGTTTTTTAAAAAGTTGTCGAAAAGTAAGATGCTTCAGGCTGTGCTTCAGTTTCTTCGCCCGGCCGTCATTGGCTTGATTGCTGCCGCTGCCCTGATGTTGGTAACTCCCGACAACTTTGTTGATATAAAAAGTTGGGCCATCTTTGGCGTTGTGGCCATCGCTTCACTGAAAAGGGCCGACCCTATTTTGTTGATTGCTTTGTCGGGAGTTACTGGTTATTTTCTGTATTGATAATAGGCCAATATGTAGATTATTAGATGGTTGTAGTTATGTTTTGTTCCAATAGTGTCCTGGTAAATTTTGAGGATTCATCGCTTCGCTCTGAATGACAGCGTACTATGTTGGTGTCGGTTGGATGGGGCTTGGTTGGCGGCAAAGCCGCCAACCAAGCCCCATCCAAAAATTAACTAACTGACTGTCATCTCGAACGCAGTGCGTCCTGCCGAGCGAAGCCGAGGCAAGAGATCTCATATTCTTTTTATCCTAAGTGTTTTTATCGGACAATAGTGGTTTTGTTCCCATCTTATCAGCTTCATTTTTTGTTCCAATCCCCACTTGTAGCCTCCGGCTTTTCCCGAAGTTTGTACCACCCTATGGCATGGAATGAAAAAAGCCACCGGATTGCTCCCCACTGCCGAACCCACAGCCCGGGATGCTTTCATGTTTCCTAATAAATGGGCAATGTGTTGATATGTTGTTAGTTGGCCGAATGGAATTTGCAAAAGTTTTTCCCAGACGGCAAACTGAAACAGACTTCCTTTGATTTGCAAAATGATGGGCTCAGTGCCAAAATCACCATTTTGCAATACCGCAATGGCAGCCGACATCAACGGATGTTCTCCCTCCACAAAAGTTTGTGCCGGAAATGAAGTTTGCAGCACCTGAAAAGCAGCCCAACGATCCTAAAAAAACGACAGATGACAGATTCCTTCATGGGTTGCGGCGATGAGGATAGGACCAAAAAGGCTGTCGGCAGCCTGATAACGGATTTCGGAAACCGGTAAATGACTTTTCTCAGAAAAACTCTCTGTTTTCCTTAATGCCACCTGATTGCACCGTAAAATCGAATCTTGTTCTTCGGCAATGCGATCGAAAATTGTGGGAAGATGATTTGATTTCATTATTCGCTAAAAATCAGTGAATTAGAAAGATAGAATAAAAATATTTCGCCTGAATTTTTCTTTTCCGGGGTAAAAATAGGAGTTTCAAGCGGATTTACGCTCGAAATGATAGTTTGGTTAATTCCTACCGGTTCAAAATTCTATTCATCAAGCCCATCACCTGTCCATTTTTTTTGAAATGTTTTCCGATTGAAAGAAAACCGGGTGAAATGAAATAACTTTACGGCTTTAACATCGGATTGTAATGAGATTCTTTCTGCGAGCTAATATACAGATAATCATTGTGTTGCTGCTGTTATTCGGCCTCAATGTGCAGTTGAAGTCCCAAGTGCTTGGGGTGAAACTTCCCGAAATTGTGCTCACCGATCTGAAAATGCCGGTTGCTGTGGAGCTTGACGATAGCCTGAGACAGGCACTTCCTGATACCGCAATATTGTATGTGAGCATCAATGGGTCGGCTTATGAAACCACTTTTATACGGGGCAAAGGCGTTGTGGAACCTGTCTTTCGCACGAAAAGCCCGTTGGTGATAAGCGTCGGCAGCAGAATCTGGAAGGGATATGTCAAACCTATTCCGATTTGGATGTCGGTCTTGCCATGATTAGTGGCCATTGTGTTGGCGTTCGTTCTGAAAGAAGTTTTTACTGCTCTTTTTGCCGGAATTTTAGTTGGAACTTCTGTCATCGCATTTTTTCAGGGCAACAGTTTGTTTCTGGCCATCGGAAAAGGCGTTTTGATGGTGGTGGATACTTATGTGGTGTCATCGCTTTTCGATCGCGGACATCTATCTATCATTGTGTTTTCGATGGCTATTGGCGGCATGGTACAGCTGATATCGGCCAATGGCGGGATGCAAGGGGTTGTTGACAGGCTTTCGCGCCTGGCACACAGCCCGCGTTCGGGGCAGTTTGTGGCCTGGCTTCTGGGTGTGATCATTTTTTTCGACGACTATGCCAATACCCTTGTTGTGGGCAACACCATGCAGCCGGTTGTGGACAGGCTGAAAATTTCGCGTGCCAAATTGGCTTATATCGTTGACTCAACGGCTGCGCCGGTGGCTGCCATCGCTTTTGTGACCACCTGGATTGGTGCCGAGCTGAGTTATATCCAGGATGGAATTGATAAAATTGGACTCGGAATGTCAGCTTATCAGGTGTTTATCAACTCGTTGGCTTACAGTTTCTATCCCATCCTCACCCTGATTTTTATCCTACTGCTCATCGGCCAGAACCGCGATTTTGGTCCGATGCTCAAAGCTGAACGCCTGTCACGGCAGGGATTGGGCGAGGCAGAACGATTGGTTAGCAAGACGGATAAAAGTCATCTGAAAGATTATCAGACTTCTGGAAAGCGACCCAAAGCGTTCAATGCCATTGTGCCTGTGTTGGTAATTATTTTCGGAACCCTTGGTGGACTGCTTTATACGGGCTGGAACACGGCCGTTTGGAACAACGCCGACCTGTCGTTTGCGACGAAAATTTCGGAAACCATTGGCGCTGGCGATTCCTATAAAGCTCTACTGTGGTCGTCCATTAGCGGTTTGGCGGTGGCATTGCTGCTCACGGTTTCGCAAAAGCTGTTGCGTATTCACGAGGCGATGGAAAATGTAACGGAAGGTTTCCGAGTAATGCTGACGGCAATCATCATCCTCACGCTGGCATGGTCGGTGGCCTTGGTAACCGAACATCTGCACACTGCCGATTTTATTTCGGCTCTGATGCTTAGGTTGTCGTTTTCGCCTTATCTAATCCCGGCTCTCACTTTTATTTTAGGTGCTTTGGTGGCCTTTTCAACCGGTACTTCCTGGGGAACGATGGCCATCCTTTATCCGCTGTTGCTGCCTTCGTCGTGGTTGCTCACACAGCAGGCCGGCCTCGAACACAGTCAGTCACTGACCATTTTTTACAGTGTGGTTTCCGCTGTGCTTAGCGGAGCCATTGTGGGCGACCATGCTTCACCCATCAGCGACACCACCATCCTCAGCTCCATCTCAAGCGGATGCAACCATATCCATCATGTGGAAACACAAATGCCTTATGCCCTCACGGTGGCCGGCATTTCTGTAGTTGTGGGCATCATACCTTCCTCGTTTGGCGTACCAAGCTGGATTGTGATGCTTCTGAGTGTTGGCGTGATGTGGCTTGTGATTCGTGTTTTGGGTAAATCACCTGATATAACGCCCGCGGTTTCTGAATCTGAAAACAGATAACTCCTGCTCAAAAAAAATAAAAGCTCTGACTTGTGGGAGTAGGCTTAGTGAGGGGAGGTGAAATGTGATTTTCCCCGTGCATAGGAAAAATAAATACCCACGAAGTTGATAGCGGCAAACACACTGAACCCGCCTCGGACAACCTTCATAAAAATATCAACTTCGATGTGTTCGACAGATTTATCCCCAAAATAAAAGGTGAAGAAAAGGGTAACGATCGTCATACTCACGATTTGCCCAAGTACACGCATGGTGGACGAAGTGCCCGAGGCCAAACCATATTGGGTACGATCAACCGACCCCATGATGGTATTCATGTTGGGCGACGAGAATAGGGCGAAACCCAGACCAACAGCCACCAAAATTGAAATGATGAGCCAAACCGGTGTGGACGGGCTGAGAAAACTCAACGCTAAAAGTCCGCTGGCACAAATGGCCATGCCAAGCGAGGCGAGGTGGCGGGCCTGAACGTGGTCTGAAAGCCGGCCGGTGATGGGGGAGAAGATGGCCATAACCAAAGGCTGCGAAACCAAAATCATACCGGCTTCACTCGGGCTAAGCCTCTGAACACGTTGCAAAAATATGCTGAGAATGAATACGATGGCAAAGGTTGCCGTATAGTTGATTAGCGCAGCAAGGTTAGAAAATGCGAAAAGTCGGTTCTCAGTAAAAAGGCGTGTGTTGAAAATTGGTTGGGCTGCACGGCTTTCGATTTTCCAGAAAAAAAACAAAATCACCACACCCGCGGCAAGCAAAACCCAGCCATGAAATTGCGGAATTTGCGAAG
>JBDHYV010000185.1:0-5637 GCA_039811545.1 Bacteroidales bacterium
AAGCACTTAAACAGACTGAATTCGTTAATGAATAGCATACAACACGGATGATGAAACCAACGATTGCCAAAAAAGAGCAGGTGAGCTCCATGTTTAACAGCATTGCGAAAAACTACGATTTTCTGAATCATTTCTTGTCGGCAGGCATTGATCGGCGTTGGCGTCGAAAACTCGTTGCTAAATTGCTGCGCGAAAAACCGAACCTTGTGCTCGATGTGGCTACCGGAACAGGCGATTTGGCCATCGAACTGGCAAAGCGTAGCCGGGCGCGCATCACCGGTGTTGATATTGCGCAGGCCATGCTCGATATCGGAAACGCGAAAATCCAAAAACGTGGGCTCGATAAGCAAATAAGCCTGCAATGGGCCGATTCCGAAGCCTTGCCTTTCGATACTGAAACCTTTGATGCAGCAATGGTTGCTTTTGGAGTGCGAAATTTCGAAGACCTTCATCAAGGACTTTCGGAGATGTGTCGTGTGCTGAAAAATGGTGGAACCGTGGCTGTACTCGAATTTTCACGTCCAAAAGCTTTTCCATTCAAACAACTTTATGACTTTTATTTCAAAAATATCCTTCCGTTGATGGGACGAATGGTATCGAAAGACCCATCGGCCTATAGCTATTTGCCTGAGTCGGTATATCATTTCCCCGATGGCCAGGCATTTCTCGACCATCTGAAACAAGCAGGATTCGACCAGACCGAACAAAAACGACTCAGTCTGGGAATTGCTACACTCTATACGGCGAAAAAAGTATCAGACACGATTCGTGCTTAAATTTATACTATTGTGCCGCTTTCAGCGTTTAATGCATTGCTAAGAAATAGAGAATGTTGAAACGATTTTTTCTGGCCGGCCTGCTCGTCTGCCTCGTTTTGGTCAACCCCTTCGCAACTCACGCCCAGCGCAGGGTGGTGATGAATAAACCCAAATACGACCTCGAACCCTACCATTTTGGCTTTATCCTGGCCGCAAACATGATGAACCTGAGCTGGAAACCCATTAACGACTATCAGAATGTTCAATTTGGACAAACAGATTGTCCCGATTTGGGAAGCTTGAGCCCAAGTTATCATGTCATCGCAATAAGTGCCAATCCAATACCCGGATTTGCTGTGGGCATTGTTGGAAATCTCAGGCTTGGCAATCATCTCGATCTGCGTTTCATCCCCACACTTTCGTTTGGTGACCGTAATATTGGCTATAAGATAAAAACAATATCTAATGATATGCTGGATGTGAATAAGAATATCCAGACCAATATGGTTGAACTGCCTTTGGAGCTGAAATTCAGGTCGAAGCGGTTGAACAATTTTGCAGCTTACCTGCTCACCGGGGCAAAATACAGCATAGACATGGCTTCCACGAAAAAAGTCCAAAGCGATGAAAACATTATCGTGAAGCTCGACCGGCATGATGTTGCCATTCAGGCGGGCGTTGGATTCGATTTTTACACGCCTTTTTTTAAATTTGGAACCGAGTTGAAAATGAGCTATGGGCTGCGCAATATTTTAGTGAGAGATCAATACATGTACAGCCAGGTGCTCGACAGGCTCAACAACAAGATGATGCAAATCTCATTTACATTTGAATAGTTTTTATATGAACCGCGACTTCACGAATCAGGATATGTTTAAAGCATTGGTTGAAAAATCATCGCTCAAATTGGATATTTTCGACAATACAATGCAGGCACTTCGTTTGTTTAAACAGCAGATCGAAAACCTGAATCAGGAGTACCTACAACAAGGTCAGGCTCCCACAAGTGGACGAAGCATTGCTTTCAGCAATAAATATCGCAGCGATTACGAGATTGAGCTTCAGTTTGGCGGCGACATCCTGTTGTTTTTGATGCACACCAATATTTTTGAATTTTCGCGCGATCACGATGTGCGGCGCACTTCTTATATCCGAAACGACCCAAATCGTTCCTACAGCGGAGTGATCAACATCTACAACTTTTTGGCCGATTCGTTCAAGTATAACCGTGTGAACGACGTGGGATACCTCATTGGCAGGGTGTTTATCAACAAAGACAATCATTATTTTATTGAAGGTAAACGCGAGTTAGGCTTTCTTTATAACGATTTCGGCCAAAACGTGATGAATGCCGAAGCCGCCATGACGATAGTGAAGGCTGCCATTCTTTACACCATCAATTTCGACCTGTTGACCCCGCCTTACGAAGAAGTGAAAATTGTTTCGGTGAATAATATTCTGAATACATTAGACGAGTTTAGTTTACGCACCGGAAAACGCATCGGGTTTCAGTTTAACCCGGATAAAACGCCTGTTGAAGAATAAAAATTTCAAAACTGTTGTGGAATTCAAAAAAAGTATTACTTTTGCACCCACAAATTTAACCTCAGGCTCCCTTCGTCTAGTCAGGCCCAGGACGCCAGGTTTTCATCCTGGTAACAGGGGTTCGAATCCCCTAGGGAGTACAAAGCAGCCGAAAGGCTGCTTTTTTTGTGCTTTTTTTTCTTTGGTGTTGATAGAAGAAGCATAAGTGCTATCTTTATTGCAAACTACCAACGTGTCGGATGGAACTGCACAAACATCCTTTTATTCGGCTCTTGTTGCCTTATATGACAGCTATCTGGTTGTACGACAGCTTCATACATAAAGAAGTTTTGTCGCTTGGTTTTGGTCTGGGACTTTTTTTTCTTGGTGTTTCGGTTATCAGTTACTTCTTCAATCAAAATTTTGGCCTGCGATGGCTTTTTGGGTTTTCGCTAAGTCTGGTTTTTTTTGCTTTAGGCTGGATTAATACCGGATTGCGGCAGCCTTCAGCCGATCCGAGCCATTTTGTTACCGATACCACGAAATATGTTTTTTATTATATCCGAATCACCGAACCGCCTGTTGAACGTGAGAAGTCGGTCAAAGCCAGTGCTGAATTACTGACGGTTTTTGACGGAAAACAATTTATAGAGCGTAGGGGTCATTTGATGGTGTATTTTGCTGTTGACAGCAGCCGTCGGATGCCGGCTTATGGTCAGGTGATTCGTATCCACAAAACTCCTGCTCTGGTAGAGGGGCCAAAAAATCCACATCAGTTTGATTACCGGAACTATCTTCGGCGCAAAGGAATCTGTCATCAGGTGTATCTTAAGTCAGAAGAATGGAGCCAAACCGCAAGAGGGTGGACAAATCCCCTCTATAGTATGGCATTTGCCCTACGCGATGTCTTTCTGCGCAAACTTCAGCTCCATCATGTGGAGGGCGATGCTTTTGGGGTTGCGGCTGCCATACTGCTTGGATATGACGAGAGTCTGCCTGCTTATCTCAGACAAGGTTATACCGCTGCCGGGGCAATGCACGTTCTATGCGTTTCGGGATTGCATGTGGGTATCGTTTTCATGTTTTTTAATGTTTTGCTTAACCTTGTTTTTCGAAGGCATGGTCAGGGCTTCAAAATTGTCCTGCTGTTGTTGCTCATCTGGTTCTATTCATTGCTCACCGGACTTGCTCCCTCTGTTCAGCGCTCGGCCATCATGCTAAGTTTTGTACTTCTTGCAAAACTGTTTAAACGCAAGGGGTATGTACTTAACTCGATCGCTGCTTCGGCATTTTTCATTCTTCTGTTCGACCCTTTTGTTTTGTTCAACATTGGGTTTCAGTTGTCTTATTTGGCTGTTATCGGCATTGTGCTGCTGCAGAAACCAATTTATGGATTGCTTTATTTCAGGCATAAGCTGCCTGATAAAATTTGGGAGCTGAGCTCGGTAGCCATAGCCGCACAGCTTACCACCACGCCCTTGGTCCTACACTATTTCAGTCAGTTTCCGGTGTATTTTCTTCTTGGTAATCTGTTGTTGGTGCCGCTTTCTTTTGTCGTCATCGTTTCCGGCATGGCTTTTCTGCTGCTATCGTTTGTACCTTACCTGGCCGACTTTGCAGGCTGGGTAACTTCGGCCTTGATCTGGCTGATGAATAGGGCAGTGCTGCATATCGAGCAACTTCCAGGCTCGGTGCTCAAAGGTCTTTTTATCCCGTGGTGGGAATCAGTATTGGTTTTTGTCATCGTTGCCTGCCTATATCTTATTTTGACGCGCCGCAAAAAACCTCTTGCAATCGCGTTGCTGACAACGATGGCACTATTGTTTTCTTCTTTTGCCTGGAGATCCTATCAACACAATCGCCAGTCGGCTACTTTTGTGTATAACCTTAATAAACATACGGCCATCCACTTTGTTGAGGGCAAGACACACTATCTGGTTGCCGACAGCGCACTGAAAGAGGATGCTTTTCAGTTTGGATTTCATTTAGAGAAAAATATGACGGTCAGAGGGCTCAACCTTAAGCCTGTCTGGATCAATCTGGATGACGCTTTTAAAGACGAAAATCTGATTAAAGCCGGCCCTTTGATGCGGACGGCTTCGCATACTCTCGTGCATTGGGATAAGAATGCCGATAACAAGTATCGCCTTGATAAAGGTCATAGGGTGGATTATCTTGTCGTTAGCGGTCATATCAAAACCAATATGGCCACACTAATAGAGTGTCTTCAGCCTTCGGTCATCATCCTGGATGCTTCGGTGCCTGCGTGGCAAGCAAAGCAATGGATGACCCATTGCCTTGAGGTTGGGCAAGAAATATATAACATCCGTGACCAAGGTGCGTTTACAACTGAAAATTAAAAAGGCAGCCTTTTAGATGGGCTGCCTTTTACTATTCCTAATGATGAAACTATTCGATTATCAGTTTGCGAGTTAAATTACCTTGTGAAGTATTCACTCTGACAAGGAAAATTCCCTTTCCAATTTCACTCAGATCGAGTTTGGCCGGATGGCCTGCTTCCATCAGCACAGGTATCTCAAAGACTTTTTTTCCGACAAGGGTATAAACTTCAATGCTTGAAACACTCACGTTGTCAGCCAGTTGCAGGGTAATCTGTCCGTTGCCCGGATTGGGATGGATGCTGAACGACTGTGATGGTTGATCGGCGATTCCACTTTCGGTGGTTACAACAAAACTCCATGCATTGCTCCAGTTTGTAGAATCAAGACCTTGGATGCCTCTTACTCTCCAGAAATAGGTTTCGCCAACATTTAATTGTAAAACAGACTGATAAAAGTTTTTAGGTACGATAAACTCCGAAACATCGGCAAATGTATTGGTTTTAGATACCTGCATCATATATTTCTCGGTTCCTTTGATGTCTTTCCATTCGTATAGCGGCATACGGCTAACTCCAGTAGCGTTATTGGTGGGGGCACTCAGGGTAACGGTGTTAATGGTGGTGAATTTAAACACTTCCGACCAGTCGGAGATACTGGCAGCATGGCGTGTATTCACTCTCCAATAGTAATCTTGACCATACGAAAGTCCTTGAAAACGATAACTGTTTCCATTAGTTTCGAAGGTGAACGGATCGCTAAATGATTGTTCAGTAGCAAGCTGAACTGTATAGCGTACTACGCCTGTAAGAACCTCCCATTGTGCGAGCGTATCGAGGGAGATGTTGGAAGCGTTGTTGGTCGGTTTTAACAGTGTTGGTCTGGCCACAATAGAAAATGAGCGTGCAGATGACCAATCTGATGTAGAAGTAGCATGGCGGGCACGGATACGGAAATAGTGGGTGCGGCCAAAGAGCAGGTTGTTAAACTGGAATTCTGAGATATCCGAATTGAGG
>JBDHYV010000186.1:0-5618 GCA_039811545.1 Bacteroidales bacterium
CAAATATGTGCCTACATCCACCAAACAACCCATCAACGGCTATGGTTATAGCAAAGAATCGCTGGAAATGCTCAAAACCGGATATATTGACGGACAAACCATTGACTGGGCAGATACACATCACCCCGGATTCTCGGAAACCGATGGCGACTACAACGGAAGATGGGCTGTCATCAACGACAAAGCCAATCCACGCGTGTTCATCATCTCTCTCAAAGACTGGGAATTGAAGCAAATCGTCAACAACCCGCTCTATCGCAGCAATCACGGTGGCTGCTTCTTCACACCAAACTCGGAATATTTTGTGGAATCATCCCAATATCCCGCTCCAATTGACCGTAAATATCATCCGCTGACCGAATCCAATTTCAAAAAATACTGGAGAGGCGGAAACACCTATTGGAAGTTTGACAACGAAACCGGGAAAGTGGACGAGAAAAACTCCTTCTCCGTTGAGTTTCCACCTTATACTCAGGATCTTTCCGATATGGGTAAAGCTGTGAGCTATGGATGGTCGTTCACCAACTCATTCTGTACGGAAATGTATTTTGGCGGAATCGAAAGCGGACGCCCACCTTTTGAGGCCGGATGTTCCTCGCGCGATGTGGACTACCTGCACATTGTGAACTGGAAAAAGGCCGAAGAGCTTGTGAAAGCAGGAAAATATGTTACCATCAACAATCACAAGGTGATTCCAATTCAGACGGCCGTTGAAAACAATATGCTATACCTTGTACCCGAACCCAAATCGCCTCACGGTGTTGATGTCAGCCCCGATGGAAAATATATTATCGTTGCCGGTAAACTCGACTCGCACGCATGGGTTTTCTCATTCGAGAAAATAATGAAAGCCATCGAAGAAAAGAACTTCGAAGGAACAGACGAATTTGGAATTCCGGTTATTTCGCTCGAAACAGCTCTTCATGGAAGCGTTGAGGTTGGCCTCGGACCTCTTCACAACCAGTATGACAGCGAACCCGGCGTTGTGTACACCTCTATTTATGTTGACTCGCGTATCACCAAATGGGATTATGTCAACCTGAAAGTGCTCGACTTTGTCTCATCGCACTACAATGTTGGCCACCTTGTTGCAGCACATGGCGACAACGTGAAACCCCACGGAAAATATCTTATCTCGCTCAACAAACTGTCTATTGACCGTTTCAATCCTGTTGGCCCGCTTCACCCACAGAACCACCAGTTGATTGATATCGAAGGCGGAAATATGCAGGTCATCTACGATATGCCGCTACCAATGGTCGAACCACACTACACCGCCCTTATCCATAGGGATTATTTCAAATCGGAAGAGATTTATCCCGTTGGAACAAACATCTATAAGGACAGCAAGTCGCCCTATTACACCAATATCGGCGAAGAAAAAGTGGATGTCAAAGGAAACAAGGTTCACATTTATGCCACCATCAACAATGGCACTGTTACCCCGGCTAACTTCACCCTGAAACAGGGTCAGGATGTCGAGCTGCACATCACCAACCACGGTCAAACCAAACTCGATCATTTTGTGTATGAAATTGTATCGTACGACAAGATGTATCGCTGGCGCCCGGGCGAAACCGCAACATTGGAGTTCAAAGCCGAAAAACCCGGAATGTTCCCCTTGTTGCTCGATGCTTTCCACAGCCCCGATGGTGCTCAACTGCAAGGTTATATGACCGTTACCTTTGACGAAGCAGCCAACAACGAACGACTGCTGGCCTATTCAAAACGGGTGCAGGCCGATATGCAGATGCAGGCTTTCCAACCTTCATCCATTGAAATGAAAGGCTTGCTCGATGGTGAAATGGAATTCCTCAACTATGGTTGCAACGCCTGTCACAAATTTGGCGAAGACTTCAACGGCCCCGACCTCTTGATGGTGGACAAACGCCGCACTGAAGACTGGCTCAAATCGTGGATCATGAATCCCGAAAAACACATGAGCGAACCCGACATCGCCAATATGCGTCAACGCTATAAACTGGCTATGCCTAACCAAAACGTTTCGAAAGAAGACGTAACCAAAATCATCACCTATCTCAAGGCCAAGTCAGACCAATACATGAGTCAGCAATAATTGCTACAGTAAAAGTGACGGGCAAAAGCCCGTCACTTTATTAAAAAAAGAAGTATTTTTGGACAATTCAAATTCATAAATCAATAATCACTAAAAACACAACTTGTATATGAAGAGTTTTTTGAAAATCAGCCTTAGCGGAATCCTGTTTACCCTTATCCTAACAGCATGTGGCGGCGGTGGCAGCGAAAAAAAAGAATTGGTTGCCAACATCGAAAACGGTAAAGCAGTTTACAACAAAGCTTGCGTGGCCTGCCATTGGAAAGGTGTTGCCGGAGCAGCCGCACTCGACGATAAACCGCGTTGGGAAGAAATGGCCGACAAGGGAAAAGATGTGTTATTAACCCACGCTATTCAGGGATTTACCGGAAAATATGGCGTGATGCCCGAAAAAGGTAATTGTTTGGATTGTTCGGAACAGGACTTGTTTGATGCAATTAGCTATATGATGAATCAGGCCGGTGTTGCCTTCCACAAATAGCGACAGGATGTAAAAATCAAACCATGAAATCAAAAACGTATATTATCTTTTCGATCATCGGCATTGCATTGGTTGCATTGACCTATTTTGTGCCTGTTTGGAGCGTTGCGCTACAAAGTATTCAGTATCCCAAAAACATGTACCCCAAGGGAATACGCATTGTTTTTAAATACAATGGCGTATATAACGGATGCCAAGGGGTGGCCGAGCGCGAAGAATTAGCTACCAACGAAGGTGCTGACTGTTTGGTTGAAATGAACGCCATCAATCACTTTATCGGGATGTATCCTATCGTGCAAGGGCGAAACAATCCAAAAGATATGTCGCATCCCAGTTTTTATGTTTTCGACACGAAAAAAGATGAACAAGGTCACGATATTTATGATGAGAACGGCCAGAAGGTGCGTGTCAACGTTACGCCAAAGGCACTTAAAGTGCTTAATGCACTGATGGTTAGCTCACCCTATATCTTTGTGTTCTTTGTTTTGTGTGGCATCTTCTTCATGGTTACGACACGCCGTTTGAATGGCTTGGCCGCGTGGATCGCCGCACTAACCCCACTCTATTTCCTGATGGTTTATATTTTCTACCTCTATTGGTATGGACATAATTTGGGCTTGCATGGAGGCGGTGCTTTTGCCGGAATCAAACCATTTATGCCAACAGTTTTTGGCGAAGGTAAAGTGGCTCAGTTTACCACCGAATCTTATCCAATGTATGGTTTCTTCATCGCTTTGGGCGCTTTCGTATCCTTTGTGCTTGCGTTTCTTCTCAAACGTAAGGCACTGAAAACAAATTAAAATAAAATGATTAACAAGGAGGCTGCCCCTGAGCGGCTTCCTTGTTACCTCTTAAAAAAATGAAAACCCTTCGCATTGTCTGTATCCTTGCTCTTGCATCGTTGACGATTCAACTTGAGGCGCAAAGGAACTATGGGCTTAGCCGCGAAATCCAGGGTTATCGGGCAAATTCATCTCCCAAATCGTTGCAGGAACTGATTGAAAAAGCCCATCCCGGACAGGTCATCATGCTCGAACCGGGCTATTATATCGGACCAGCAGTCATCACCACCAACAACATCATCCTCGACGGACAGAGCCGTGCAACGGTTTCTGGTGGCGAAACCGGAACGGTCATAACAGTAGAGGCCGATAATGTTACTATCCGCAATCTGGAAATTATCGAATCGGGGGGGTCTCATGATAAAATTGATAGTGGCATTAAGATTAAAGGCAATTTTAACCAGGTTGAAAATTGCCTTATACGCGAATGTCTGTTTGGGGTTGATATCATGCTGTCAAACAATAACGTGGTCAAAAACTGTGAAATCAGCTCACTTTCACGAAGACCAATGGCTTTGAAAGGTGACGCCATTCGGCTTTGGTATTCGCGCAACAATTTGATAACCAATAATTATTGGTATCAGGTTCGCGATATGGTGGTATGGTATTCATCCGAAAACAGCTTTATAGCCAATAAGGGCGAAGGGAACCGCTACTCCATTCATTTCATGTATTCCCACAACAACCGCATTGCAGATAATGTTTTCTACCGCAACTCGGTGGGGGTTTTTCTGATGTATAGCGAAGAAACGGTGATGACAGGAAACACCATCATGAACTCGACAGGCCTTAGCGGGATGTGCCTTGGAATGAAAGAAACTTCTTCCAATCAGATCCTCAATAACCGTTTTATCTACTCATCCGAAGGCATCCATGTGGATGTGTCGCCATTTGTGCCGGAGAAAATCAATACCATTGCCAACAACGAAATTGCATTTTGTGGTGTTGGCGTGAAGTTTCATACCAATCAGGAAGGGAATCTGTTTAAAGAAAACTATTTCCACAACAACCTCTTGCAAGTGGAAGCCGAAGGCAAAACCGCCAATATGAACAAGTGGGACAACAACTATTATGATGATTATCAGGGGTTTGATAAAGACAAAGATAATATTGGCGACAACCCGTATTCCTTATACGCTTATGTGGAACATCTGTGGTCGTTCAACCGGAATGTGAAATTTTTCTACGGTTCACCCCTGCTATTGATTCTCGATTTTCTCGAAAGACTTGCTCCATTTTCGCAGCCAAAATTTGTATTACGCGACAATAAACCCATGTTTCGTTGGGAAAACAAAGAAGAAAACTTTAAAACCCTGCCGCTTTAACTATGTTACATAAGCTTCTGGCATATAATCTGTTACTGATTCACTTGACATTTGTGATGTTGTCAGGGCTGCCCGGCTGGTTTTTTATGGTAGGCTATCACCATCATGACGTGACATTTGATGAAAGCCAGATCTTTTCCGACGAAAAGCCCCTGACAGGCGACATTACCTTTTTGCGCGCATTGATCGAAAGGGCAAAAGAAACCGACGAAAAAGCCACCAAGCCCGTGGCGCCCGAGCGCCCGGCATCTTCGCCGGTTTTGTATTTTATGCTTTCAGGCAATCCGTTTTCACCATTACTTGTTTCAGAAAAAAGGGAGTTTCTTTCTTATAATAGCACCATCTTCGTGCGTTTCCTTCGAATCCCTTCTCCTCCTCCCCGTTTTGTTTAAGTTTAATTTTTCGGAATAAATGGCACTGCTTTTGGGTTGAACTGTTATTAGGCTCCCCCAATGAAGTGTTATTCGGCTATTTTACCGGCAAAATCCGACGATTTTATAGTGTGAAAAAACTTAAACAAAAATATAAAAACATGAAACGAAAAATAATTGTTTTGGCGATTATGACACTCGCCGCACTTTTGGCTACGGCCACCTCCGGATCGGCCCAGCCCGACACCATCCGACTCGAAGAGATTGTTGTTCGATCGGAGCTGAGCCCTGCCGGCTCTAATACCAATATCACCGGACGCATTCTCCGCGTGGAAAATGCCCACGATGGCGGTGCTATGTTCGTCAACCAAATTGGCTTTGGTGTCGAAAAAAGAGGCAACTACGGTATGGAACCCGTTTTGCGAGGTTTCAAATATGGACAGTTGAATGTGCTGATTGATGGCGGTGTTCAAACCACAAACGCCTGCCCCAACAGGATGGACCCGGCCATTTCGCAGGTTG
>JBDHYV010000187.1:0-5579 GCA_039811545.1 Bacteroidales bacterium
ATAAACGGGGCTGCCGGGTTGGGGCATGGCCACTTGCACGTTTTTGATCTCTTCGACAGTTTCAAATTTCCCGACCAAGCGCACTAAGCTTCTCTCGCTTTCTGTTTTCACGCTGCCCGCTGGCAGATCAATGCCCGAACGGTTCACTGCTTCCACCACCTGAGCCAACGAAATACGATACAGCTTAAGCTTATCTTTATCTACCTTCACCTGTATCTCGCGCTCCTCACCTCCCAGCACCGTGATCTCGGCAACTCCTTTAATTTGCTGAATCTGTGGAAGAAAGTCATCCTTCATCCGTTGATAAAAAACCGTAGCCGGCATAGTACTCGTGGCACTGACCGACATGATGGGCAGGTCGTTGGGCGACACCTTGCTCATCACCGGATTTTGGACATCTTTCGGCAGGTCTTTACGGATATTGTCAATATAGCGTTGCGCATCTTGCATCGCCTGGTCTAAGTCGGTACCATATTTCAGGTTGGCAATAATCACCGAGGCGTTGGGCAACGACTTGGTTACCAAATAGTCAACACCTTCCAGATTGGACAGTGCATCTTCAATTTTTCGCGAAACCGATGTTTCTACCTCATTGGGTTCGGCGCCGGGATAGATGGTGCGGATGACCACAACCGGCTGATTGAAATCGGGCATCAACTCATAACTGAGATTTTTAAACCCAATCACTCCCAATAGGGCAAACACGCTGAAAAGCACAATAATCAGCGAAGGTCGGCGGATGGATATTTCTGTGATATTCATTTTAAACAGTTTTCGTTATTTTACAACCACATTGGCACCATCGTAAAGATTAATCAGGCCGCGGGTTACAACGACATCCCCTGCATTTAATCCCGACTTTACGACCGATTTATTCTCAAGATTCATCAGTACCTCAATCTTTTGTTGCACTGCCTTTCCGTTGCGTACAATGTAAACCACCGGTTCGGTGCTGTTTCCGCTGATGGCCGATGTGGGAATCATAATTCCCGTTTCTGACATTGTATTGTTGAGTTGAACTTTCCCAAACATGCCCGATTTAAACTTTTGCGAGCTGGTGTTCCGGACAAGGAATTGAACCGGGAAGCTGCTTCCCATATTGGATTTGCTGCCTATCATGATTGCTTTTCCTTCTAATTGATCTTCTTTGTAGGCATCGGCTGTTACTAAATATTTCTCGCCCGTTACAAAACGTGGCAAGTCGGCTTCACTGATGTTTACGGTAAATTTCAACTCCGAAATATCCGTGATTTGCAACAAGGGCATTCCCGGGGCGGCGAAGGCTCCCACTTCGCTCAGTTTTGCGGTTACAACGCCATTAAAAGGCGCATGTACAGTGGTTTTACTGATTTGTTCCAACAGGGTTGCTTTTTGCACACGCGCTGATTTGAGCCCGAGGCTGGCCTTTTCGAGTTGAACACCTTGAACTGCATCGGCAGCGGCTAAAACTGTAAAGCGTGCCACATCCGCTTCCAATCCTTCTATCTGGACTTCAACCGATTGCAACTGCAACTTCAGCAAGGCGTTATCAAGTTGGATTAAGGGCTGCCCTTTGTGTACCACATCGCCCACATCGGCATACATGGCATTGATTTTCCCTTGCATTTCGGCGCTCACCCGTGTTTCGCGCACCGGTTCAAAAGTTCCCGAATAGGTTGATTCAGCACCTATGGTTTCGGCCTTCAGGGTGATGGCCTCAACAGAAATCGCTTGTTCCTTGTCGTAATGATACACCCGCTCAATGGTGGACTCACGGTTTTTAGCTATGCGAGCCACAACAGCCACCAATGAAATCAGTACAAGAATAATAATCAGGCCTTTTTTGAAATTTGATTTTTTTGTTTTCATGTTCGTAACTATTTAACTTTTGAGATATTTCCAGTGAGTTTTTTCAGTTCTAAGTCGGCTTTCAGATAATCCACCACAGCCGAAAGATAGTTTTGCTGCGATTGTATCAACGCCTGATCGGCGAGCAAAACATCGGTCAGGCTTGCCACCCCTTCTTTCTGTTGAAGCACAGTCTGGTCGTAAATCGTTTGAGCCAAACGCATTTGTCCTTCCAGATTCGTTATGGTCTTCCAGGCCACAATGCGCTGTCGGCGGGCATTGTCGGTCTGCATGGCGTTTCGGTCGGCCACAAGCTGGCGCTGCAATTCGTTCGACTTGATTTCTAAGAATTTCTGCCGCGATTTGCGGTAAGAAACAGTGCCATTGAACAAAGGATAAGTCAGTTGCACACCGGCAAAACTCACCTGATAGAAATCGAGAAAATCATTTGGTTTTTTATCGTAGCCAAAACCTGTTGTTCCGTAGGAGGCTATCAGGCTTAGCGATGGCAGATAGCGGCTGTGGTCAATGGTTCTTTTTTCGGATTTCAACAATTTGTTTTGCGCCTCTACAATCTTTAGGTCGAGCGAATGCAAAAGGGGAACACTTCCAGCTTGCTCAAAAACGATTTCGGTGGCAATGTGCAGAGGCATCTCAAGGGTACGACCCATTGTAATTTTCAGGCTATTGAGAACCATAGCATATTTATTCTCAACGTTTTCCCTGAGCGTCGAAAGCTGTTGATGCTGCAGCTCCACTTTGTCGGCATCGGTTCCTTTGGCAAGCAACTGACCCTGCAACAGCCGCATATTTTTTAGCAAGCTCGCCGTATTCACAAGATTGCTGTCAATGAACTGAAGCTGGTGATACAGAATCTGGGCATTGTAAAAAAGCGTGGTTACATCATAAATCACATCTTCTTCGGCTTTCTGAACCTGTAGCTCGGTTAAATCACCGGCCGCTTGAGTAGTTTTGATGGCACCAATGATCTGAGGCTGATACAAAGGCATGGTCAACAACAAGTTTGCATTGATGTTGTGGGGCACACCAAACTGCACTTCCTTGAATTGCCATTCCGGTGCAGCCGGGTTGAATGTTGACAAAGGCATCAATTGATGCGGCAGCTCGGAAAAATATTTGTAATCAGCATTGAACGTAAGCTTTGGAATCAGATTTGCCGTGGCTTCGCTCTGTCGTTGCTGGCCAATGGCCACGTTGTTTCGGCTGATTTGCAGGTTTCTGTTGTACTGCAGTGCCGTATCCACACACTGGCTCAATGTCCAGGCTTCCTGCGAATGCAAGCTGTTCCAACCAAAGAGTAAGATGAGGCCGAACAAAAGTTTGTGAATGTTAACTAACTTCATAGATAAAAAAATTTAGAATTATTCGAGATGTTTTTTATTGTTCAGGTTTGGCTTGAGGCGAGATTTTTTGATCCCGCCAGCAAGCTTCTACCTTTTGGTAATCAGATGATTTCTTTTTATTTCAACTTTTTCTTTGTTTTAGCAACCAACGGTTCATTGTCGCCACCGATCATTTTGGATACAACCACGTTTTTGTCGGCCACTTCGGCTAAGATGATACCTCCAAAATGCAGAATGACAAAAAACGGGAACCAAAACAGTCCGAGTTTATGTAAAGATTCGACCTGTTCGTGCAATTGAGGGAAAAATCCCTGTTTCAGGATGATACCTGTGGCGGCCGACACGAACACAAAGGCATAAAACCCGACATAAACTATTCCCTGCATTCGCTCTTTGGCGGATAGTTTTTTTTCAAACGGGTTTGGAAACCGAATTCCTTTGATCCACATATAAATCAGGCGGGCGACCAATGAAAATATCACAATATGAGCTACAACCACATGCCATTGCCACATAGGTTCACGGATGGCTTTGGCAATTTCGCTCATTTGAGCGTCTGTGAGCACTGAGGTTGTTTTTTCGCGGATAATGGAAACGATCTGTACCTTGTTCATCCAGAACATTCTCAAAAATCCGGTGAGGAACAAAATGGGCATAGCCAAGGCCATCAGCCAATGCAGAATTCGGTGAAAAGCGGTGTACTTCGGGATTGTTTCCATTTTCTGCGTTTTTTATTTGAAGTAGTTGTGATAAGTGTTAAATGAGTCGTGAATATGGTTCACTATTTCAGCAGCTTTTACAGCATCAGTTTCATTGTCGAGGTCGTTCACCAACCCCAGAAGCGGATGCAGCCATTTGTGAAGTTCATCGTGTGCCTTACCGTCCATTGTACAGCTTTCAATAAGTCCGCTGTTTTGATTTTTCAACTGAAGGGCCAATTCTTTGAAATCGGTTTTTCCTTCGTTGATGTATTGCTCTACGATTTCGGCACCTTTGAGTACAAAGGGCTTCATCTCATCGTTCACAAGCCATTTTTCGCCATTATCCAGTTCTAAAGCTTCATCCGGATCGCCGTGATGATGTTCTTCGGCCTGAATGGTTTCGCTTTGTTGCGAAGGTGGGTTTGTGGGATGGCCGCAGCTCCATAATAAGAAGCCAAAAAGCGACAAAAAGAGGATGTTTCTCATAGCATTACATTTAAGGTTTATGAATCATTTTAAGAATTTCGCAAAGAATTTGATTGCCGTCATGAACCAGATCGGTTTGGTTTCCGGTTCGTTTCCATTTCATAATAGTTAGTTGAAGGCTTCCCATTATAATGGTGGAAATTGCTGTTGCCGAAATGTCGGACCTGAATTCACCCGAAGTCTGTCCAGCACGCACACTCTGGTTCACATACATTGTCATCATCTGCATCATTTCGGCAACTTTCTGACTCAGCACATGATCGAAGCGAAAAATACTTTCGGCAAAGATCACACTCACAATCGAAGGCTTTTGAGTGAAAGCCTGAAGCTGTGAGCAAAACATTGCTTTCAAGCGCTCGCCTGCACTGTCCGACGGCTGCGACGAAACCGCACTCAGGCGGGCAGTCATCTCCGACTGAAAATAACACAGCAGATTGAGCAATATCTCGTTTTTCCCGGAAAAATGGCGATACAAGGCCGGCTCCGATAAACCGATGTCGGCAGCAAGATTCTTGATGGTCAGATTCTGGATACCAAACTGATCAATTCGTTCAGTGGCCGCTTCCATAATCTCGATTTGCCTTGCCGTAAAATCCATGACTCTAAAATAAGTTAGTTAGCATTTACTCGCAAAAATAGAACGGTTTTTTTACATTGCAAGTAATTTTAAATATTTTAACATGATTTATTTTTTATCGCATTGATATTCTGCTCTTTACATTTATCATCTTTTTAATGTTTGTTCAGCTTTTTTCATTTATCCGTTGGATTTTCCTTTTTCAGAAGTTGGGTTGACCGTATGAGCTTTAGTATCTTTGCGGCGACTCAAACGGGTCTAAATTTCAAGAAAATTGCTTTATGGTTTGGACAAAATCACAGGTTTCGATTTTGGTTATCGTTGCTGCCACTTCTTTCATGGGGACATTTCTCATTTCATCTGTCAACATTGCCTTGCCATCTATTGGTGCGGGTTTGGGCATTGATGCGGTTTCGTTGAGCTGGGTGATTACTTCATTTCTGCTTTCAACAGCTATGTTTCAAATGCCTGCGGGCAGTCTGGGCGATCGCATGGGGATCAGGATGTTTTTCAAAGCGGGCATCGTTATCTTCACCTTATCGTCGTTGTTGTGTACTTTTTCTGTCTCGGCAGGTTGGCTGATTGGGGCGCGTTCTTTGCAGGGCATTGGTGCGGCGCTGGGCA
>JBDHYV010000188.1:0-5566 GCA_039811545.1 Bacteroidales bacterium
GGTGTTTTGATGGATCCGAGACCAACCAGCACGGCATCGTTGTGAACAATACGCCCGGCATTTTGCAGACCAATAAAGGCGATGAACAGACCTATGCCCGCCGAAACAGCATGTTTCATATTGATTGGCAAGCTGTTGACAATCATCTCGCGGATATTGAATGCCGTCAGCAGGATAAAAATGAGGCCTTCGATGAAAACAGCGGTAAGGGCAAACTGCCACGAATGACCCATCCCAAGCACAACGGTAAACGCAAAGAAAGCATTCAAACCCATTCCCGGAGCGAGGGCAAAAGGCAGATTGGCATAAAGAGCCATCACCAATGTTGCAGCAAACGCTGATAATACGGTGGCAGTAAATAAAGCATTCTTATCCATGCCGGTGGCACTTAATATTGACGGGTTAACCGCCAGAATATAGGCCATCGTCATAAAGGTGGTCAGCCCGGCCAACAACTCCGTGCGCACCGTAGTCTTATTTTCTTTCAGTTGAAAAAACTTCTCGAACATGGTTTGTGTTTTAGGTTGTTAATTGTTGTTAGGCTCTATCTCGCTGCCAATCAACCAATTGGGTGTCATATCATACCAAAACTTCATAAGGCAATTCGTTAATCAGGGACATAAACGCTGGTGACCAAAAAAACCAGTCGCTGAACAAGTGATTTTTCTTCATACTTCCGTTTTTGGGTATTGGCAAAAATCAAACAAAAATAGGAAGCCTGTCGGAAGTTGAAAGTTTTTTACGACAAAAGAATAAATCTTCAAAGAAATGCTTCAATCCGATTCTTCGGCAAAGCTTAATGATGCATCATGCCGGCTTTTGGGGCAAGCATCTCCGTCATCGGGCTGATGAAAGGAATGCCCAGCGACAGTCCGCGTAGGATAAAGATAATGCCGAGAACGACAACAAAAACGGGGATGATACGAGCAAGCTTCAGCCTTAACCGGCTTGAAAAAATGTTTCCGATAAGTGAAACACTCAACATCACGGGCAATGTCCCTAGGCCAAACATCATCATAAACAATGCTCCCATCAGGCTTTGATTGGTTTGTATGGTTCCGGCAAGGGCAACATAAACCAAGCCACAGGGCAACAATCCGTTGAGCAGGCCGATGAGAAAGAGATTGGAATGTGAGTTTTTGCCGAAAAGAAGCCTAAAACGTGATACTAATTTTCCGGTATAGCGTGTTGCCAGTTGGCCGATATTCCATTTTCCTCTGAAAATAGCCGGAAAAACGACACTTAGGATCATCACCACGCCTGTAAACACCGAAACCCACTGTTGAAATCCGGCCAGTCGGATACCTTCGCCTAAAAGGCCAAACAGTGCGCCCATCAAAGCATAGGTAAAAGTGCGCCCCAGATTGTAAGCCATACCGCCGGTAATCCGTCGGAGCAGGCTGCTCCTCCCGAGTGGGAGTGCAATGGCAATCGGGCCGCACATACCGATGCAATGAAGGCTGCCAACAAAACCAATAATCAATCCGGAATAAAGTGTCATCATCACGGCTGCAATGTTAAGCTTTTTTCGGTGTAATAGTCAATATTATCGTATTGCCAATCAATTCTCAGAATATAACGTCCGTTGAGGCCGTCCTTCGGAAACACGAATTGCCCTTGAACATCGGCTTGAAGCGCAAACAGCCTGTCGCCATTTTCTGTCATACGGTTGTAGAGGTGCACACTGCCGGAAATACTATCCGGGCAGAATAATTTTGGAAACCGAAGGATGATTTCACTGCCTTGTTGCGTTGCTACGATACTATCGTTGAAGGCTTTAGCGCGATTTCGTTTGACAATTGTTTCTTGAAATGCCTGCCCTTTGGGATAATAAGTTCTCTCTACGAGCGGAACCTCCTCTCTCATCATCAGCACTGCAAAAATAATGAGCATACTCATAAATGCGGCCATGGCCAGCACGAGTTTCGTTCCCCAGTTCCACTTCATAAGACAGTCATTATCTGATTGTTATTAAGTTATTTATCAAGGCTATTCGGGCCAATAAATGTTGTGCGGAACGATTCGATCTGTTCACCATTGGAATATACACCGATCACCACGGCAGTATTACTTGAACTGAGTGAGGTTTTTGGCTTGACCAGCAGGAAATTGGATTCCACCACTTTGCTGTCTTCCACCACAAGTGGCCCTCCCATAATGAGTACTTTTCCCTCCCCATTTTCGAGTTTTAGCTCAATCGGGAGGTCGTTTCGGGTTTTATTCACCAATTGAATTTTGTACACATTGGAATAGCTTTCGGGGCCATATTCCTGGAACATGGTACCGGGCACCCGCAGAATCGTAGCTTCCACTTCGGTGCGTAAGCTGAAAAGGCTTACAAACAAGAGGAGCAATAGTGTCAGGAAAGCGGAATAAGCCATCGCCCGGGCATTGAAGATACTTCCTTTGCCTTCGGCGATGGAAGCTTCGGAGCTATAACGGATAAGACCAACTGGTTTTTTTGCGCGCAACATCACTGCATCGCAGGCATCCATACAAGCAGTGCAATTGATACATTCCAACTGAGTGCCGTTGCGGATATCAATGCCCGTTGGACAGACGACCACGCAATTGTTGCAATCAATACAATCTCCTCGTTGAACTGCGGCTACCCCATCAGTGGGTTTGTTTTGCTTTCCGCGAGGCTCGCCTCTTTTGTAATCGTAGGCAACCACCACCGATTTATTGTCGAGTAAAACTCCTTGCAGCCGGCCATAAGGGCATACGATCAAACAAATCTGTTCGCGGAAATAGGCATAGATGAAATAAATGATTCCGGTGAAAGCCAGAAGAGCAACGAAACCTTTTGAATGGGTCAGCGGGCCGGCAGCGACGATTTGCATCACCCTGTCGGTTCCGACGATATAGGCAAATAATGTGGCTGCTATAGCAAACGAAATAAAAATGAAAAGGGTGTATTTCAAGAGTTTACGCCAAATCTTATCGAAATTCCAAGCTTGCCGATTGAGACGCTTTTGCTGCTGGGCATCACCTTCGACGAGATATTCCACCTGGCGAAACAAGAATTCCATGAACAGCGTTTGTGGACAAGCCCAACCACAGAAGAGCCGTCCGAAGATGACGGTAAAGAGGATGACAAAAACGATAAAGGTGATAATGCCCACTACAACCAAGTGAAAATCCTGCGGCCAGAAAGGCTGTCCGAAAAAGATAAACTTCCGTTGAAATATGTTGAACAACATAAACGGCTCGCCTTCATAGCGTATCCAAGGCAAGGCAAAAAGCAGGGTCAACAGGAATCCGGCAACCACTTTTCGCTGGGTATATCGCTTTCCCTTTGGCTTTTTGGGATAAATCCACGCTCGTTTTCCTTGTTCGTCAACGGTGGATATTTTGTCGCGAAAAGAACCGGTACTTTTTTTCACCGTTTTTCCATTCTCGTTTTCCATGGTTTTGTTTTCTTGAATTTTGGTTGAAAGCTTATCGCGATTGTAGAAAATCGCGATAAGCTTAAGTATTATCCAGTAAAATCGGGATCATTTTAGGACGGCACAACGGTTATTCATACAGTTCACCCTGCGGTTCTTTGGCCTTGGCCGGTGTAGAACCATGCAGTTTGACCAAGATGTAGCTGGCAACTTCCATTCTTTGTTTAGCCGAATACTGGTCTTTGTAAGAAAGCATCCCTTTGTCAATCACGCCCTTTTCAATCACGCCAAATACATCCTCGAGGGTGTTGCCATGGAGCCAATAATTGTCGGTCATGTTTGGCCCAACGAGTCCGCCGCCATCGGTCAAATGACAGACGGCGCATGTTTTGGTCCATATCTCCTTGCCTTGCGCCAGCGATCCTTCATCCTGTAGTAAAACTAGTTCAAGGGTCTCGGAGCGGGCGGCGGCGGCAGGATTGGTGTTGGCAGCAGCGACTTCGGCCTGATATTCCTTCAATTGGTAAAGGTCATCGGATCTAAACACCCACAGCCTGACCAAATAAATAATGGCAACGGCGATGGAGATAATGAAGAGCCATTTGAGCCAGAACGGCATATCGTTGTCAAGTTCGCGGATGCCGTCGTATTCGTGTTCGGAGAGCAGGCGCTCGTTGCCTAAAGTTTCCTTTTCGTAATCGTCATCGCGCTTTGGTATGGTATTTTTTTCGGTAGTCATATCCTTTATTTTTACTGATTTAGAGAATCATTTTTATTGTCGTTCAGCTCGTTTCCATCACCGAGAGGAAGCCGGCCATACTCCTCAACATCTTGTTTGCTTAGCTTCATCACAAAGACGAACAATACAATGAAGAGGGTAAAAAAAAGCAGCAATCCGATTACAGGATAGATGCCTACTCCGGCAATGTTTTCTAAGGTATTGGTTACGATTTTCATGTGGCTTCGTATGTTATTTATCTTTGTAAATATCAGTACCTAAGCGTTGGATATAGGCTATCAGAGCGATCACTTCTTTATCGTCGCTCACATCAATTCCGCCATCGCGTAAACCTTGGGCAATGGTGGCCGCCTGCTTCTTTAGGTCGTCCACAGCTTTTTCGGCATAGCCTTCCGGATAGGGAACGCCAAGGGTTTGCATGACCCTGATTTTTTTCGCCGTGAGGTTAGTATTCAGGCTGTTGTTGATAATCCATGGATAGGGCGGCATGATGGATTGGGCCACCATTTTCTGCGGGTTGAAGAAGTGATTGTAGTGCCACGAATCGGGCTTGTAATTTTTTCCGGATTTCACGCCCTCGCGTGCCAAGTCAGGTCCGGTGCGTTTCGATCCAAACTGGAACGGATGGTCATAAACAGCCTCGCCGGCTTTGGAATAATCGCCATAACGCTCCACTTCCGACCTGAAAGGTCTAACCATCTGGCTATGACATAGATAACATCCCTCTCGCACATAAATATCACGACCTTCGAGCTCAAGCGGCGTATAAGGCTGCACGGCGGCAATCGTAGGAACATTGCTTTTGACCATGAACATGGGAACAAACTCAACAATCCCGCCGATAAGGATTACCACTAAGGCGATGGTAGTAAACAGCACCGGCTTGCTTTCGATAAAACGGTGCCCGGTGTCTTTGTGTAGTTTCAGAGCCGGTGCCTGATCATCTTCGGTTTTGACAAACGCTCCCATTTTCATTGTCTTCAGCACGTTGATTATCAACAAGATGATGCCGGTTACATAGAGTGTTCCGCCGGTAGCACGGAGGTAATACATCGGCAGGATTTGTACGACAGTTTCAATGAAGTTGGGATATTTGAGGAATCCGTCGGCTGTGAACTCTTTCCACATCAGGCTTTGTGTGAAGGCAGCAAAATAGAGTGGCACGGCAAAGAACAACATCCCTGAAGTAGCAAGCCAGAAATGCGCATTGGCCATCTTCTTGCTGTAAAGTTGAGTGTTAAACAGACGGGGGACAAGCCAGTAGATCATCCCAAAAGTGAGCATACCGTTCCAGCCGAGGGCACCAATATGCACGTGAGCAATCGTCCAGTCGGTGAAGTGGCTGATGGCATTCACACTCTTCAGTGAGAGCAGCGGACCCTCGAAGGTTGACATTCCATAGGAAGTTACCGCAACCACAAACATCTTGAGCACCGGG
>JBDHYV010000189.1:0-5555 GCA_039811545.1 Bacteroidales bacterium
TGCATAGTATTGCATATAATGCTGCTATTAGTGTTTGCCGCAAGAAAAAGCCAGATTTGGTGCGCTTAGATGCTTTCAGCGTACATCATTTTGATACCGATGAAGATGAAGCCGACGAAAGAGAGGCCATGCTCCGTCTGCTCGAAGAAGTGTTGACGATATTGCCACCCGAAGAAAATATCTTAATACATTTGTTTTACACTTCGGGGCATAGCATGGCCGAAATCAGCGAAATTACAGGCATGACCATTGCTAACATAAAAGTTAAGCTGTTCAGAATCAGAAAGAAGCTATTAGGGCTCATGGAAAATGCAAGCGTAAAACACTTAAACTAACCCGCGATGGACGAACATCAATTAGAAGAATTGCTGAAAAGCATGAAACCGGCAAGGGCGCCACAAGGGATGAAAGAGGGCATCATGGAGCAAATTGGCCGGCTGCCTCTCAATGCGCCAACGGCAAAGCGCGGCTTGCTTGCCGAAAGTTTTCTGCTGTGGATGAGCCTGTTGGCTATCCTTTTGTTTTGCGGCTGGGCATGGCAAACGGGCTTGTTAGGTGCAGAAATGCCCTGGATACAATTTCTACGTCAGTCAATGGGAAATATTTTTACTCGGTTTTCTGGCATGGCAGGTCGGCCATCGGTTTATGGCATTTCCATCCTTTTATCGCTTGGACTGCTGTTGCTCCTCGACAGGATGATTAATAACAAGCCCCACACCCGCCTCAATCTGCTCTGATCATGCTTCCGCTCGGATTAGTGGCCGCTTTGGAAAGGCTTTTAGAGGCCTATTGCCAGACGTCGGGAACCATCACTTCCACGACAAATTTATCCGGCGGATGCATCAATCGTGCAGCAAAAATCACTTACGAGGGACAGGATTTTTTTGTCAAATGGAACCACAACCCCATGCTGAACGGACTGATGGAAGCCGAAGCGGCCGGGTTGCAACTTTTGAGTTCGGCCAATGCTGTAAAGACGCCACAACTCATTGGCTCAGGGTTTGCAAATGGCATTCAATACCTTGTTTTGGGATATATTGACCAAAGAAGACCGACTGGGGATTTCTGGAAAAATTTTGGTGAACAACTTGCGCAGCTTCACCAAAACAGCGCTGCTTCATTTGGGCTTTCCCAATCCAACTATATCGGGTCGTTGGTGCAAAGCAACCGTTGTTGGCCTACCTGGCCCGATTTTTTCAAACACGAACGGCTTCAGCCACTGATCACGGTTGCCACAAAAGAGCGCCTCATTGATGCGGCACTGCAAAAACTGTTCGACCGGCTGTTTGAACGTTTCGACCAACTTTTTCCGTCCGAAAAACCAGCATTGCTTCATGGCGATTTGTGGTCGGGCAATTATCTCTGCAACCGTGAAAACCAGCCTGTGCTCATTGATCCGGCGGTGTATTACGGTTACCGCGAAATGGATTTGGCGATGACCCGGCTTTTTGGCGGATTCCCCCAAAGCTTTTACGAGGCATACGATCATTATTTTCCATTGGAAAAAGATTGGCAGCAACGCATAGACCTCTGCAACCTTTACCCCCTTTTGGTTCATGCCATTCTATTTGGCGAATCGTATATCGGCCAAATCTGCCAAAACCTGCAATACCTCTTGCGTTGAAATAAAATCAAACCCATCTTTGCATGACTAAAAAACCATTATTGCAAAAAAAATTGAGGATTGATTCAGAAAATTTTATCTTAGCACATTCAAAAGCCTGCACTTGGTGAAAAAAAAATATCTAAAAAAGGGGATTTTTCTTCTGTTTTTTCCCCTTTTGGTTTTGTTGGCCTCCTGTGATTCATCGGGGGGTGGCGAGACGAACGAATCTACCTCAGACAGCCTCAGCTCGGTCTGGGAAAAGGTGCGAAACGAAAAGCGTCTTCGCGTATTGACTGATTACAACACCATTAATTATTATATCTATCGCGGGGTGCCGATGGGCTACCAATACGAATTGCTCAAGGCTTTTTGTGCATATATGGATGTGCGCTTAGACCTTAAAATTGTGAAAAGCCTCGACGAAGCCATCGAAAGCCTTCAGAATGGCGAAACCGATATGGTGGCCATGAACATGACCGTAACGGGTGAGCGCATACGGCTTTTCGACTTCTCGGAACCCATCATCATCACCCGACAGGTCTTGGTTCAGCGTTTGCCCCGCAACTGGCTTCAACTTAAAACCCGCGACCAGATAGAGAAAAGTCTCATACGCAGTAGTATAGAGCTGGCAAAGAAAACCATCTACGTACAGCAGGGCACTGTTTTCACCAAACGATTGCGCACTTTGGCCGATGAGATTGGCGACACCATCACCATCATCGAAGACCCGCGCGAAGTGGAGGAGCTGATGAATGCCGTGGCTTCGCGCAATATCGAATATACGGTGGCCGATGAGCACCTGGCTAAGGTTTTTGCACGAAACCATCCCAACCTCGACATCAAAATGCCACTAAGTTTCGACCAGAAGATCGCTTGGGTGCTTAAAAAAGAAGCCGATAAAACGCTACTTAACGAAGTGAACGCCTGGTTGATATCGTTTCTTCCTTCGATGGAAGGACGGCTGCTTTACGACAAATACTTCAGCCCATTGGTTCGCAATTACAGCCAAAGCGAGTATCATTCGCTTACGGGCAATCGTCTCAGTCCTTATGACGACAACATTCGAAAAGCGGCCGCCAGCATTGGCTGGGACTGGCGTCTGATGGCTTCGCTCATCTATCAGGAATCGGAGTTCAAGCCCAATGTAAAGAGTTGGGCCGGCGCCCGCGGACTGATGCAGCTCATGCCCAATGTGATGGATCAGTTTGAGATTGACACCACTGCCACTCCGGAAGTACAGATTTTAGTGGGAGCGCAATACCTGCAATACTTAGACCGTCAGATACCGGAGTCGGTAACCGATTCTTCCGAACGTTATAAATTCGTTCTGGCCTCCTATAATGCCGGAGTGGGTCATGTGTTAGATGCCCGCCGGTTGGCCGCCAAATACAACAAAAACCCCGACATCTGGACCAATCAAGTGGATTTTTTCATCCGTAACAAATCAAAACCTTCGTTCTACAACGATCCGGCTGCCTATTATGGCTATGTACGGGGCGAAGAAACCTATCAGTTTGTCGAAGAAATCATGGAGCGCTACAATCATTATCGCAATTTGATAGGCGGACAGACACATGCCTATAGTGGAAAAAAATAAAAGCTCCCGTCCGATAGAGGGAGCTTTGTTTTAATAAAATTTTCTGCACGAAGAATCTCGGCCTTTTTTAGAAACTCATCTCTTTTTTAAGAAGTTCAACCCATGCTTTCACACGTTTTTCCGTGAGGTCATACTCGTTGTCGTGGTCGAGGGCAAGTCCAAAGAAATAGTCATTTTCAGCACCCATCGAATCGGTAAAGCGATAACCCTCGACAGGCCATTTGCCAACAAGATGCCCACCGCGTTTTTCGACTTCGTCTTTCAAATAGCCTAAAGAATCCACAAAATTTTCGGGATAAAGAATCTGGTTTCCAAGGCCGAATGCAGCCACTTTTTTGCCGGAGAGCTTGACATTTTCGGTTTTAACAAAAAACTCATTCCATTTATTGTCGTTGGAGGCATCCATCCACACATCGGCACCAATGGTTGAATTTCCGATGATAAAGTTCTCAAAATCGGCGATTCGTGCAAGGTCGAAAGAAGCTACATCGCATAATTCAACTTTTTCGGAGCCAATGACATCGCAGATGAGCTTTGCCACTTCTTCCACATTTCCACCAGGGGCCCAATACAACAACAGAGTCTTTTTCATGATGATAGAGGTTTTGGATTTTGTGGGTAAAATTAACACTATTTCGGCTTCATGGCAGAGGCAAGGTGTAATTTTAGGTGTCAAAATCTTCGCGTTGACAACTAATTTTCTGGCATACTGATTGTTATAAGCGGTTTTCAGGCCGGGCGATGGTCGGCAATAAAAATCCGGCAGATGTCGGTTATGCTTTTTTCTATAGGAATAAACTCAATGCCGGTAGCTTTGATCAATTTTTCTGAGGAGTAGCTTTTCGAGGCTAAGCTGGTTCGTGCGGTTTCGCGGGTGATGGCCGGCCTCGATCGGGTGATGAAACCTTTGACGGCCATTACACGCCAGGCAGTTTCGGCCATCCATGGGCTGACGTTGACCGTCGGCGGCTTCTTGCCGAGACAAAGGGCTATCTGGCTAAAAAGTTGGCGATAAGTGAGGTTGCCGGCCGAGACAATAAAACGTTCGCCAAAAAGCTGTTTTTCCATCACTAACATCATACTTTTAGCCACATCACGTACGTCAACATATCCGGTAGAACCGTTGGTATAAAACTTCAGTCCTTTCGACACGAGCGTGAAAAGCTCGCTACTTCCCGATTTCCAGTTGCCCGGGCCCAGGATCACCGATGGGTTCACCATCATAGCTTTCAGCCCTTCGGCAATGCCACGCCACACTTCGCGTTCGCCTGCATATTTCGACACCGAATACATGGAATTGTTGTCAGAGTTTTTCCACAAATGACCCTCGGTGATTTCTTCCTGTGTTTCGCTGCGGCCCAATGCGGCGATAGAGCTGACATGGCAAAGGGGGATATTTCCTTTGTGAAGAAGGGCGTTCACAAGGTTGGCTGTTCCTTTCACATTGGTCAACATCATCTGATGAATTTGTGAAGGATGAAAAGAAACCACGGCAGCACAATGAAATACCTGCTCCACCCCATCGAGAAGTTCATCGAGTGCCGCAATATCGGTCAGGTCGCCTTCCATCCACTGGATACCGGCCAGTTGAGTTTGGGGGTCGTTGGCATAAAGCCAGAAAACTTTCTCAACCAACGACATATCAGAATGCTTTCGTTTTATAGCCCGGATAGGCCGGCCGATGTTGCTCAGCTCAACCATCAGATGAGAACCCACTAAACCCGTTGCACCAGTGATGAGTATCATACGGCAAAGATAGTGTAAGTTCGGACAAACAAGTCAATGACATCACGACCGGTCCACTCTTTATTTGCTATCGCGTTTTATATTGACAAAGACCCGATGAAGATTTTATACATTAAAGATGCCCCTCGAAGGCGGGTTGCCCTGTGACGGCGACCTCGTGTCAGGCAATATGACCCTCAGCAGTTGCAAAAAAATTAACATCATGCTTCAAGACAGCATGATAAATGCTTAGGGAGAAGTGATTAGGACAGACAGCTTTTTATCGCTTTTTGACCAGAAGCACCGTTTTTGTATCAGGGAAATCATATTGATTTTCGTAGATTTGTAAATTACTTATCTTGTTCAAATCATCTTTTAAGCAATAGATATAATCACCGGGTGTCTTGTAATCGTTGTCAGTAATTACTGCTACTTCATTCTTTGCTTTTGCTGCATAAAACTTGAGTGAAGGAGTTAATTGTCAATGGCTTACAATACCTTTTTTCTGAATTAGTGTGCTGTCATTTTGGACTATCTCCATTACTTTTTTGGGCTAAGTTCTAATATTAACAGCATTTTCCTTAAATTGCAAAAACAAATGATATGCTTGCGGTGAGGCGAGGATTG
>JBDHYV010000190.1:0-5470 GCA_039811545.1 Bacteroidales bacterium
CAACGCAGCGAGTTTAGGTGCCAATGTTTCTTTTCACCAACTTGATGTTCTTAAAAGTCGGTTTCCTGCCTCCAAAGTGACTTATCGCTTAGTGGTGAGCAATCCTCCTTATGTTTTGTTGTCGGAAAAGACATTCATGCACAACAATGTGTTGGAATATGAGCCGCATCAGGCTTTGTTTGTGCCCGATGATGACCCTCTGTTGTTTTACCATGCTATTGCGCAATCTGCGAAATCGTCGCTCGAAGTGGGCGGGATGCTTGCTTTCGAAATCAATGAACGCATGGGAAACCCGTTGAGCCTACTACTCGAAAAGGAGAGTTATCACCAGGTTAGGCTGTATCAGGATTTTCATGGGAAGGATCGTTTTGTGACCGCCCTACGCTAAACGCTGCCTTCACCTTTTTTTATTAAGACAGAATAAAAAAAAACCGGAGTTTTTCCGGTTTTTCATTTAAAGTATCAGGCATCAATTTTGGCATATTTGGCATTGGCCTCAATGAATTCGCGGCGGGGCGGCACTTCATCGCCCATAAGCATTGAGAAGACGTGGTCGGCTTCGAGCCCGTTTTCGATGGTAACCTGCCTGAGGGTTCTGAACTCGGGATTCATGGTGGTGTCCCAAAGCTGTTCGGCATTCATCTCGCCCAACCCTTTGTATCGTTGGGTGTGGATGCCTTTTTCAGAGCCGTCGGCTGACCATTCTTTTATCAGTGCCTCGCGTTCTTCTTCGTTCCAGCAATAACGTTCCTGTTTGCCTTTTCTGACGAGATAGAGTGGGGGGGTAGCAATATACACATATCCTTTCTCGATGAGTTCTGTCATATACCTGAAAAAGAAGGTCAGGATAAGGGTTGCGATGTGCGAGCCGTCAATGTCGGCGTCGGTCATAATCACCACTTTATGATAGCGTAATTTCTCCATATTGAGGGCTTTGCTGTCCTCTTCGGTGCCTATATGAACGCCGAGTGCGGTGAAGATATTTTTTATTTCGTCACTCTCGAAGATGCGGTGGGGCATTGCTTTCTCCACGTTGAGGATTTTACCTCTCAGGGGCAATATGGCCTGAAAACGGCGGTCGCGGCCTTGTTTGGCTGTTCCGCCGGCCGAGTCGCCCTCCACGAGGAAAATCTCGGCTTTTTCAGGGTCGCGTTCACTGCAATCCGATAATTTGCCGGGAAGTCCTGAGCCTGAAAGTACACTTTTGCGCTGCACTAACTCGCGTGCTTTGCGGGCGGCATGGCGGGCTGTGGCAGCTAAAATTACCTTGTTTACAATGGTGCGGGCTTCACGGGGATTTTCCTCTAGATAGTTTGACAGATGCTCGCTCACAATCTGATCTACCACTCCCATCACCTCGTTGTTGCCAAGTTTGGTTTTTGTCTGGCCTTCAAACTGTGGTTCAGGCACTTTTACCGAGATGATGGCGGTTAAACCCTCGCGGAAGTCGTCGCCATTGATGTCGAACTTGAGCTTGGCCAACATTCCCGATCTCTCGGCGTACGACTTTAAGGTGCGGGTGAGCCCTCGGCGAAATCCAGCTAAATGGGTGCCGCCTTCGTGGGTGTTGATGTTGTTGACGTATGAGTGAAGGTTTTCGCTGAAAGAAGTGTTGTATTGCATGGCAATCTCAACGGGAATATCGTTGCGCTCACCTTCGATAGCGATAGACTCCGGGATGAGTTTTTCGCGGTTTTCATCGAGATAACGGATGAAATCGGGTAGGCCGGCCGACGAATAGAAAAGTTCACTTTTGCAATTGCCTTGCTCGTCGGTCTCGCGTTCGTCGTTCAGGATAATGCTGATGCCGCGGTTCAGGTAGGCCAACTCGCGCATTCGGGAGGCTAAGATACTGTAGTCGTAAACCGTGGTGATGAAGATGCTGTCATCAGGTTTGAAGATTATTTTTGTTCCGGAGCGATCGCTCTGGCCAACGACTTTTACGTCGTAGAGCGGTTTTCCGCAACTGTATTCCTGTCTGAACATTTTTCCTTCGCGGTGGATCTCGGCGATGAGCAGCGTGGAAAGGGCGTTCACGCAGCTTACACCAACACCGTGGAGCCCACCCGACACTTTGTACGAGCCTTTGTCAAATTTGCCCCCAGCGTGTAGCACTGTCATCACCACCTCAAGAGCCGAGCGATTTTCTTTTTCGTGCATTCCAGTGGGAATGCCGCGACCGTTGTCGAGCACAGAGATTGAGTTGTCTTTGTGGATCGTTACTTCTATACGGTCGCAGAAACCGGCTAAAGCTTCGTCAATCGAATTGTCAACAACTTCGTAAACAAGATGGTGAAGTCCGCGGGTGTTCACATCGCCAATATACATGGCCGGACGTTTGCGCACGGCTTCCAATCCTTCGAGCACCTGAATGTTGCTAGCGGTGTACTCGGTGGTGGCCAGCGCTCTTTTTTCTTCTTCTGTCATATAAAAACCAAAAAGGTATTCTTAGTAATAAAGTGCAAATTTAAATATTTTTGACCAATTTTTCGATAGTGTCAATGCTATATACAGGCTTTTTATCAACAATCGAATGCAAATACTGTGATCTTTTTGCTTATTGATGATTATATGGGACCAAAAGATTGTGCTGCCCAGAGGAAATCAAAATTTGAGTGTGGCACCGGCAAACAGTTGTGCGCCCTGAACGGGATATTGATTCCAGGTTTCGTAGCGATTGTTCAGGATGTTGGCTAATTGGATATAAAATCCAACGGTAGAATTGAGTTGATATGCAGCTTTTAGGTTGAGGTCGAAGGCGGTTGGCAGCACACGGATGCCTGCTGCTATTGGAGCAAAACGTTTTCCAATGAGAAAAAATTGGCTGTTGAAACTCCAACGTTCGTCGTAACGATAGCTGATGTGGAGGGTGCTGTGCCAGGCTGGTTTGTGCCAGGGTTTAAGAAGTTTTTCCATCTTGTATTGGTCGAAACCAAATTGCAACAAAGCATTGATTTTTTCGCCATGGTGATAACTGGCCTCCGCGATAAAACCGAACTGACTGAAGTCGTCGTGGACAAATGTGAGCTGATGTTTGAAGCTGCTGAGACTGTCGTTGATGATGAAGCCTCCGTTCAGCACTTTTTGAGCCTGAATACCGATATGAAAATAAAGATTGGGAATGAGGCTGGTGCGTATTCCTGCCTTGAAATCATGCGTGGTATTTGTCCACCAGCGTGCCACTCCCGGTTTTAGATAAGGGGTCTCTAAGGTGTTCTGTTCTAATGTGTTCAATATTTTATCTCCGCCAAAGCCTGCGTATAACTGAAGCCTGTCGTCGAAAACAAAGAGTTTCCCATGAAGCAGTGGATGCAGGCTGAAGAAAGTAGTGGTATCATCGCCCAGATGTCCCTTGAGGGCGGCTGTGAGTTCGAAGAAACTACCGCTGAAATGGATGGATGGTTCAAGCCGGGCATAAAATCCGCGCCATCCTGCCAGTGAATCATCGGCGCTGAAAAGACTGGCCGCTGCATTGAGCCCGACAAATTGACGACTGTTGGAGGCAAACCATTCATAATCTTTTTTAAGGTCGGCACTTAGGCTAATAATCTGTTCCTTATTTCTAAATTCATCGGCAAAATGACGGTAACGGATTGCGATGTCGTGGTTCAGTGCCCCTTTGCCGGTATTGATGCTTTGCAGCCGACTGGTAAAACCAAGACGCTGGTAGGTCTGCAATAGTGAGTCGGCTTTCACCTGAACTGCAGGAAAATCGGACGGCTTAAATCCATAGTAATGTAGCAAATCATGGTCGTAGGCTAGGTCGCTCTGCCAAAGCTGATTTGTGAAATAATGCTGAATCCCCGTTCGAAGCTGATTGTACATTCGGTCCGAAGGAGCTCTGTCTTTGATGTTTACCCAGGTTGACCAGTGTCCAAGACCAAGGTCGAGCAAGGTTTTATCAGTAAGTCGGGAACGATGGCGAAAATTAAAAACAGGGCTGAGGTTGCTTCCGATGGCCGCATCAACAAAGTTGCGGTTGATTTCTTTTTTTTCATCGTCGCGCACTTGTGTATAGGCGATGGGGGTCGTAACGGCCTGGGTTTGATAACGGATTCCAAGATTGGTATAGGTTTGCTCGCCAATTTCGCCCTGAAGATTGGTTTCGCCGGGACTTACAGCAATTTTTTGCGCGTCCTTCAGGCTGGGTTGGTAAGCTCCAACGATGGTAACACGCTCGTTATGCCCTTGTCCACTTGCCATAACCGGACATAAAAATATGCTTACGACAACTGATAAAATATTGATGTTCAGTATTAAGATATTTGGAGAGCGATGCTTTCCCGTTCGTTTTATTTTCATTTCAGCGAGTTGAGTTTGGTTTGTGCTTCTTTTTTCAAATCGTCGCCTTTGTAATTCTCCACAATGCTTTTCAGGGTTTCTTTGGCCTGAAAGATATTGTTTTGTTTCACATAGACATCGGCCAGAAGAATAAAGCTCTTTGCGACCCAGTAATCCTGTCTTCTGAATTTCTCTGCAATGTCGAAAATCTGATTTTCAGCTTTTTCCGGTTCGTTGTTTCGATAGTGGATGAGTGCGAGCAAATAAGCGGCTTCGGCGCCGAGCGCTCCTTTATCTTTCTGGCTCAATGGTTTGAGCTGGGCGGTGGCTTCTGCCAAACGGTTAAGACTCAAAAGCGATTTCCCGGCGATATATTGTGCCTGCAATCGCTGGTCGGACGTGGCATTGCTGTTGGCGAGAAGTTGTTCGGCTTCGGTAATGGCCTGCTCAAAAACATTGGTAAAATAACTGCATTTCATGCTGCCTTCGAGAGCTTCGGTTTTAAGTAGCGGCTGGTCGGTATGTTGCTGAAGCCGGCTGTACCAATTGTGTGCCGAAGCGTAATCACCATCGTCATAAGCCATTCGTGCTAAGGCTTTGAGGGTCTCTTCCTGATAAGGATGATGTGTATTTTCGGCCAGATAGGAATAATGACGGACAGCTTCTTTTTTATTGTTGTTTTCGTTAATCTTGGCTAAGTAATAATGCGCCGTGGCCAATTGCCGGCCTTGCGGAAACTGTTCTATATAGCGGTTGAGGGCCTCGGAGGCTTCAGTATTCTTTTTAGCGTTATAGAGATTTTCGGCCGACAAAAAACTGAGTGAATCTTGCTCGCTGCCGTCCACGCTGCCGAAGCCAAGCTTTTCGCTGAGTTTGAAATATTCGCCGATGTTATTCGATTCTAAGAAGATGGCTTTCAGGGCATTGAGTGCTTCACGTGCATCGGGTGTTCCGGGATAATCTTCGGCCACTTTTGTCAATGCACGGGTGGCCTCGGCAGGCTGATTGTTGTTGAAATAAAGCAGCCCGATTTTGAGCATGGCTTCGCGGGCAAAAGCCGAACGCGGACGCTCTTTCACTAAGCGGTCGAATTGTACAATGGCCGAGCGGGGGTCGTTCATCACCAAATAAGTGGAGCCCATCTCGTAAAGGGCTTTGTCGTAATAAACAGATTGTCTGTATTTTGATG
>JBDHYV010000191.1:0-5460 GCA_039811545.1 Bacteroidales bacterium
CTTGACACGGAAATAACCTCTTCGATGAAGCTGGTTATCAACTCGCTATGCGATTGATTTTCGGAGGTTTCGCGTATCGCAATCAACTGATTATCAACGGACAACCCCACCGAGCAAAGATGAGTTGAGGTTTCAAGAAGCAGAATTGAGGTCATGCTCACTATTTTTTTGCACCCTCAAAGAGCTTACTTTTATCCACCACCTTGATCTTGTCATTGTTTTTCAAGGTTTTGGATACCAATTTGTATGGTCCGGTGATGATTTCGTCGTCCGACCCCACTCCTTCAAGAATCTGAATATAAGTATTGTCCTGAATTCCTGTTTTCACGGCCTTGAGAACCGCTTTGTCGTTTTCGGCCACAAAGACATATTCCCGCATGGGCTCGTTAGTATTGAGAGTTGTTTCAGTAATATTTCTTTTTCTATCATCCTTTGCTGCGCTGGTATCCTGCCGTGTTGTAACAGCCTGAATGGGGATTGTGAGCACATCCCTCACCGATTTTGTCTGAATATCCACTGTTGCCGACATTCCCGGGCGGAAAGGAGTTTTGATGGAGCTGTCAGTTTTCATAAGGTCGGCATAAGATTCTTTGAGAAGCCGCACTTTCACCTCGAAATTTGTTACCTGATCCACGCTTACCGACACGTTATTGGCCGAGGTAGCGATTTCGGTAACATATCCCTTGAACTTCCGGTTGAGATAGGCATCCACTTCGATGAGGCAGGTATCACTAAGTTTCACGCGGGGGATATCGTTTTCGCTCACCTCAACTTTCACCTCCATATTGTCGAGGTTGGCCACGCGCATGATTTCGGTTCCCGATGAGAACTGCGATGCGCCGGTAACGCGTTCGCCCACTTCCACATTGAGTTTAGACACAGTGCCATCGGCAGGGGCAAAAATATTGGTTCTTTTCAGGTTTTCGCCTGATTCTTTCAGCGATGCTTCAGCATTTTGCACCTGAAACTGGGTGGCTTTGAGACTTTCTTTGGAAGCTTCAAACTCGGCACTGCTCACCTGATATGATGCTTTTACCGCATCCCAGTCGGCATCGCTGATCACTTTTTGTTTCCAGAGTGACTCGTTGCGATCGCGGTCGAGTTTTGCTTTCATAAACTGTGCTTCGGCCTGGGCTACACGAGCCTTTGTGTTGGCCATATTGGCCCGTGCGCTGTTGAGCGACGCTTCCACTTGTTCGTAAGCCGAAACATATAAAGTGGCATCAATTTTCGCCAACAAATCGCCCTTTTTCACAAAATCGCCTTCACGAACATAAAGCTCTACCACTTCTCCCGAGATATAAGGGCTGATTTTGACTTCGAGTGCAGGTTGAATCTTACCATTTGCAGCTACTGTTTCCACAATAGTACGCAAGGCTCCCTTTTCGACACTGACATTATACTGATGCTGGTTCTTATTTTTGGCAAACACAATGGCCGCAGCCAGAATGACAACAAAAATTCCACTGCCAATGATCCACATTTTTGTATTTTTTGACATCTTACTCATAAGTTTGTGATGGTGTTTAAACGACTTTCCTGATATAGAAGTAGTGATTGTTATTATATTGACAAACCTCGGTACAGGCAGTTACAAATTTATTTGTCGGCTTTCACGTTGAACGACAACGGGCGGCCAAGATAGAAATCGAGTATTTTAAGTTTAAAAAGATAGTCATATTTGGCCGAAAGCAATTCCGACTCCGACTTAGCCAATTGACTTTTAGCCAGATTATAGTCAATGGCATTAACCATTCCCACATTAAATTTCTGTTCGGTATAGTGGAACGATTCGCGAAGGCTGGCCAACGATTTTCCTCGCGCAACAAAGGTGGCATGGGATGACAGCGCATCGGCATAGGCGGTTTCCACGTTTTTGCGCAGGGTATTTTTCGACAATTGCAGATTGTAATCGGCATTCATCATGCCAATTCGCGACTTTCCGATATATGAGCTAATCTGGTAGGCGTTGAAAATCGGTACATTGAGCCTGAACGAAAGGGTAGCGTTGCGGTTGTCGTTCCATTGGTCTTCAAATGGTTTTATTTTGTTGAAATCACCATCTAAAGGGTTGTTACTCACCCTGATCTGATCGGAAAAACTTGTCCCAAGAGCTGCGCTGAGGCTTAGGGAAGGGCTGCGGCTGCCACGGGCAATGTTCAGGCTATGCCGACTGCTAAGGTATTGTTGTTCAGCACTTTTTATCTCCGGCATGAAATCGAGTGCCTTGTTATAGATATAATCAACAGGCAATAGGCCCGCCTCAGGCGCAACTTCCAAGAGTGGCACTTCGATTTCAAATGGCGTTCCGGCCTTTAGCTCCAGCAACTGAAGAAGGTCTAGATAGGCCAAATTCAACTGGTTAGCGTATTGAACAATGGCCACTTCCTCGTTGGCATACTGCGCCTGCACATCAAGAAAACTTCCTTGAGCCAATGTTCCGGCTTCAACCAACTTCTTGGTGCGTTCCATCTGCTGAGCTGTAATATCAGCTTGCATACGGGCATTGTTCAGCAATTCGCGACTGAATAAAATTTGAAGATAAGCACCTGCAACCGTCAGCGACACATCGTTTTGAATCTTATCAGCACTGTATTTGGCTGCAAGATAATCGGCCCGGCGCTGTTTGATAGTGTTAAGTTTCTGAAAACCAGAAAAAAGGGACAAGTCAGAACTGATATTAAAATAGGTTGATTTCGTCTGCTTATCCACATATTTGTAAGTTGCCATATCGAGGGCGCGACCCCAACCAATGGAGTGCGAACTACCGGCATTGAGCGATGGCAAAAGATCAAGTTTACTTTGCAATTGAGAAAGATCAGTGTTCTCGACATCGAGGCGGCTTTGCTTAATTCGGATATTATTCTCTAATGCAAGCTGGATGCACTCTTCAAGCGTGTAAACCCGTTGGGCAAAGATGCCACTGCTTACCGCAAAAAGCAGCAATCCGGCAAGAAACACGCTCCACGAAAGACGCTTATTGCGTTCTGTTTTATTTGATTCCATAAAAAAACTTTAAAAATGCATCCGATTTTCCACCAAAAATATGCCACAAATGTACTCATTTCGCTTATTTCATCACGCGAATGGCTATCAAAATCAATGAGGCTTCGTTCATTCCCAAAAATATCCCGACAAATCAATTAAGAAGCAAAAAGAACATCAACGCTGATGATTAAAAAACCAAGCTTGTCAGTGAATAATTCAGGCACAAAAGTGCAGTAAATAGTTTATTTTTGCTAAAATTTTTCCGGAATGAAAGCACTTTTTTTTGTTTTTTCCGTTGTTTTCGGCATTCAAATGAATAGTGTGGCACAGTGCAGGCATCGTCTCGACTTTTCTGCCTCTGCAGCAGCCGACACTAGCGATGCAGTTCACTACCGCATCCACCTGCAACAGATTGATTTTACGGCAAAGACGATTCAGGCCAAAACCCTTGTTCGGCTTCGACCAAAAGTGAACACCACAGTCATTCCTCTTGAGCTCAAAAACCTTCAGGTAAGCTCGGTAAAACGTGGTCAACAGGATCTTGTATTCACTCAATCCGGAAACAGACTTGGCATCCAGCTCGGAACGACGGTTCATCCGACCGATACGCTTGAGCTTGAGATCATTTATGGCGGCACGCCGTTTCATGAAAGTTGGGGCGGGTTTCATTTCAGCGGCAATTATGCATTTAACTTGGGCGTTGGGTTCGAGAGCGACCCGCACAATCTTGGCAAAGCCTGGTTTCCGTGTGTGGACGATTTTCAAGACAGGGCTACATACGATGTGTTGATTACCCTTCCGGCAGCCATGACAGGAGTAGGAGGCGGCACTCTGGCCGATACGACACATCACACCAACGGCACCATCACCTGGGAATGGCAAATCAGGCAACCCATCCCCACCTATTTGGTTTCGGCAGCTGCCGGCAACTATGTTGTGAAACAATACAATCTCCAGAGCCTCAATGGCATTCTCCCTGCCACTATCTACACCAGACCCATTGATTCGGCCAAGGTTAAGAACACTTTCACCCATCTTCAGGATATTATCAATATTTTCGAGAACCGTTTCGGCCCCTACCCTTTCGATCGGGTGGGCTATGTGGGCACTGCTCTTGGCGCTATGGAACATGTGGGCAATATCGCTTTCCCTCACTCAGCCATCAGCGGCAACCTCAGCAACGAATATCTACTGGCCCACGAGCTTTCGCACATGTGGTTCGGCAATGAGGTGACCTGCGCCGATGCCAGCGATATGTGGCTGAACGAAGGTTGGGCGACTTTTTGTCATTATTTTTTCAAATATGATCTTTATGGGCCGAATGTTTATCGCAATGAAATGAATACCTGCCATTTAGATATTTTGAAAAACGCACATATCACCGATGGCTCCTATCTCCCGCTGCATGATGTGCCTACAAACTACACATACGGCACAACGGTTTATGACAAAGGAAGCACTGTGGTTCACACCTTGATGAACCATCTCGGTCAGGAGGTGTTTTTCAATGCGATGAAAGCCTATCTTCAGCAGTTTGCTTATCATCATGCCAGCTCGTATGACCTGCGGGATTTTCTGACTGCATATACCGGGAGCGATATGCAACCGTTTTTCGATGCCTGGGTCTTCACGGCGGGCACACCCCATTTTTCGATTGATTCAACACAAGTAATGCCGCAAAATGGCCAGTTCAAGGTAAAGCTCTATATGAGGCAAAAGCATAAAGGTGTCGCTCACATTTCGACAAAAAACATCCTTGAAGTAGGTTTTATGGATGCTAACTGGCAAATTCAAACCGACACCATTCATTTCGACGGCCCAACGGATGTTGCTGAGAAGATCCTGAGTTTTGTGCCATTGCTGACGTTGGCTGATCCTAATGACAAGACGGCCGATGCCACGACTGATTTTTCGGGCATCCTTCGCGCTGTTGGGGAAACGAATTATACGGGCATTAATTTCAAACTTATGGTTGACGCGCTTCCCGACTCGGCTTTTTACCGCGTAACCCATCATTGGGCAGCACCCGACAGCCTGAAACAGGCCGTGGCCGGGCTTCGGCTCTCGCCCTACCGACATTGGCAACTGAGCGGAATTTTCCCTCAGGGAACACAAATGCGTGGCCGTTTCTTTTACAGCAACAACAATTCGCTCGACGGATCGCTCATCTTCACCGAACAAGATTCGGCTTTCATTCTCTACCGTCCATCGCCGGCCATAGACTGGGCACCGGTTTCCCAGTTTCGCGAGGGTTTCTGGAATATCGGTTACATCACCGTAAACGATCTGAAACCGGGACAATACACATTGGCAGTGTATGATAAAAACATCGTCGGTCTGAACGAAAACCAGAGAAACATGAGCAATACCATTAAAGCAGAGCCCACCCCGGCGACGGAAACCGTAAAACTGAGCTGGGATAAACCGCTTTCGGGAATCATTTCTGTGTATGACGGCAGCGGCAGGTTGGCT
>JBDHYV010000192.1:0-5456 GCA_039811545.1 Bacteroidales bacterium
CGGGTGTGTGCCACACCTTTGATTTCAACGCGCGTGCCTCCCCGGCAGCTCACATTCACGTCCTGACGGGCTCGGCCTATGCCGGTGCGCACCTTGCCTGTGCTGCGGTTCATAAAACGGATACAATCGCAGGCTTCTTTCACCTCGTGGGGATTGACACAGTCGGGGTAAGTTACCGTCTCGATGAGCGGAATGCCCATACGGTCAGTCTTAAATATGCGGGTGTGGCCAATATCGGAAATTTCGCGACAGGAATCTTCTTCAATGCAAAGTTGCTGCAACCTGATGGTCTTATGTTGTAGCCCGATTTGGCCGCCAACGCCAATGATGGCAGTGCGCTGAAAACCTGCCGGTATGCTGCCATCGAGGTATTGTTTGCGTGAAATGTGTACCTCGCCAACAATGTTGGATCGGCAAAGCAATGCTATCTCAATGGCAATGCCGAGAGCTTCGCGATTGATGGGAAAAGGCGCACTGTCGTCCACCTCATAAGTGCAGGCCGATTCGTTTTTGATACGGTAAATAATTTTCTTGCGCGTCTTAAACTCCATCAAAGCTGTTCCATCGTATTTGCCAAACTCGCTCAAAGTTGGCCGCATGTGACGGACAAGCTCGGCATCGTAATCCGTGTCTTTATTGTAAATACCTGTTGGACAGTGACAAAAAAGTTTTTCACGCGTGAGCAGTTGCTGGTGTACCTCCAAACCCGACATGAATCCAATGCGTTCGTAGTCTTCGGCTGTGGCTTCTTTGAGGCTCACATAGCCGGCCTGTCGCTTGGTGGCTTCGTAGTTGGCCTGTGGATTGAAAAAAGTCTCCATAACAAATGTTCCTTTCTCAAATCATAATCATCCCGATTTTATTATCCCGAAATGAAATTCAAAAGTAGAGTGTAGTATATTGATGCTATGTATGTTAAATCAATTCGTCAATCGAAATGGCGAAAGATTTTATGGCAGGGTAAAAATACGGAAATCCTTGGCCTGCGAAACCCGATAATGATTCTAAATAAGCCATGCGATTTGAACCCTATTTTCTGCCGAATGCCAACCACTGCTGCAATAATCTTATTTTTGCAACGAAATACAGCTTTATGCGGTTCATCCGAATCTTATTTTTACTGCTGCTGCTCGTTTCCGGTGTTGCGCTTCGGGCTCAACAAAAAACGGTCATTCATATCGAAAGGGCGTTGCGGCAGGAATACGACAAACGCCTTGGCGAAGACATCGAGAGGCTCATTGGTCGCGTTGTGCTCAGGCAGGACTCAACCTGGTTTTATTGTGATAGTGCATATTTGAACGAGAAACTCAGGGATTTTGAGGCTTTTGGCAATGTACATATCAAAGTGAGCGACACGCTTCATATTTACGGCGACCGTCTGAAATACAAGGGCGAAAGCCGTGAAGCCGAAATGTTTGATCATGTGAAGTTAGTGGACGATACCACCGTGCTGTTGACTGAATATCTGATTTATTACCGCTTGCAGCATCTGGCAATGTATCCCGACAGCGGAACGATTACCAGTGGTCAAAATATCCTGATGAGCAAAAAGGGTTTTTATCACTCCCAGCGCAAGGAGTTTTATTTTAGCCGGAATGTGGAGCTGCGCAATCCCGAATACACCATTAAAACCGATACGATGACCTACAACACCCGAAGTGAAATTGCTTGGTTTTATAGTCCCACCTATATATATACGGACGAAAGCACGATTTATTCGGAGTGGGGCTGGTATAACACGCGCACGGATCAATCGCAGTTAGAAAAAAACAACCGCATCAGCGGCGAAGGTCAGACAATAGAAGCTGGCTGGTTGCGCTATAACCGCGATACCGGCTATGGCGAGGCACAACATGATGTGATGATCAGCGATACGGCCAACAGAATGATGATTACCGGTGAAACAGGCCGTATCTGGGAAGACGAAGGGCACTCCTATGTTACCGGTAAAGCGCTTGGTATCAGTTACGATACCGAAGACAGCCTCTTTATGCATTCTGATACCCTGTTCCTGTTTTTCCATAAAGACCGTAAAGCACGTGAAATGAGAGCATATTTCGGTACGCGATTTTACAGGAGCGATATTCAGGGTGTTTGCGATTCACTTGTTTATCTGGCGGCCGACTCTACTCTGCGGATGTATAAAGAACCGGCATTGTGGTCGGGAAAAAACCAACTTACCGCCGATTCCATTTATATCATCATCGCAAACCAGAAACTCGATTCGCTGATTATGTTCAATAGTGCGTTTATCATTTCCAACGACACCTTAAAAAACTTTAATCAGGTGAAGGGCAAAAATATGGTAGGTTATTTCGTTGAAAATGAATTAAATAAGATTTTTGTGGATGGCAATGCGCAAACGGTCTATTGGGTAAGAGAAGACGATGGCACATTGATTGGCATCAACCTTTCACAGTCGAGTACAATGGCTATTAAACTTGAAGACAACAGTGTGAAGGGAATTTCATATTTCAGCACACCAAAAGAGGTGATGTATCCTGAAAAAGAACTGCCGAAAGAGGAGGCAGTGCTCAAGGGTTTCAAATGGTTGAATCTACTTCGTCCGACGGATAAAAACGATGTATTCCGAAGGCCGGAACCTCAGGATCAAGGCCAAGCCGAAGCAAAAGAGGATAAAAAGACCTCGGCTAAAACAGACTGATTTTGACGTAGCGCTTCGGGTTTAACCTCACGTCTTCCAAAAGTTTGTTCAGTTGCTCAGCCGAACGTTCCAACTCATTATATAAGGTGTCGTTGGTAATCAGCTTGCCGGCCGAACCCTGACCTTTGTTGATGGCCAACAGCAATTGGTTGAGCTCGCTCAGCGAGCTGTTGATTTTGTTAACCGTTCCGGCAATGTCGGCATGCGAAAGGGTGTCGGTAAAACGGGCTGTATTGGTCAATATCGCCGTAATTTGCGCATTGTTGGCTTCTAAATTGCGGGTAATAAGCTCGATATTGTAAAGGATTGAAGCAAGACGCGATTTTTCTTTGGTTACGATACTGTCCACGGTGGCGGTGGTATGTTCGAGATTTTTAATGGTTTGGGCAATGCTGTTGATGCCTTCGAAGATGTTCTTCTGTGCGTTCTTATCCAACAACGATTGCATGATGATGACCAACGAATCCACAGATGAAATCAAGCCCTCGGCTTTGTTTTTGAGTGGTAAAACCTGAGCATTCACCTCGTCCATCAGGCTGGCTTCGATTTGGGGAATGAGGGTATCGTTGGGTTGAAGGGGAGTAGGTGAGTCGCCTAATCGAATTTCAACAGCTTTAGAGCCCATGAGGTCAGAACTCACAATCCGGGCGATGCTGTTGCTGGGAATGGGGAAATCGGTTGTAACGGACAATTCAACAATCAGACGACCACTCTTGTCGGGGTGAAAAAAAATGTCGCTGACTAATCCAACGCGCAAGCCATTCAAAATGATTGGATTACTCTTTACCAATCCGTTTACTGTGGGATATTCGGCATAATAAATGTCTTCCTTGTTGAAAATGTCTTTTCCTTTCAGAAAGTTAAAACCCCATACAAAAAGGAATAGTGCGGCTAAAAACAGGAAGGCTACTAAGTAAAGCTTTTTATTTTTCATTCTTCACTTTCTTAAAAGAGCGTTTCAATATATCTGATATACAAGGCATTGCCGCACTAATCGAAAAAAAGACGATTTGATTTCACGACGCTGCAAAGATAATGCTTTGAGCTGTAAATATGAGCTTTGGTTGATGAATCCATTTACTGCCCACGCATTTTTGGAGTGATTTCCACCCTGGTTTGATTTTCAAACGCAACGACAAATGCATCAGAATAGCCCATTCCACGCAATTTTGTCTGGTGTTTGGTGGCTTCGGCAAACGTGCTGAAGCGGCCTGAGGTGTATTTGTAAATTCCGTTATGAAAATAGGATGATACTTCAGTTAACCCGTTGAATCGTTTGTCGTTCAATGGAATTTCGCGTGGAAAGGTGGCAAACTGAACCTTAAAAACCACCGCCTGACTTTCGGCTTCAGTTTTTGGGGCTAATTTCTTGACTTCGGCTTTTTTTACAGTATCGGCTTGATTTTGGCTTGGGTTTTGTGTTTGGGTTTCAGTTTTTTCCGCGCCCGGCTGGGAGCTGTCTTTTTTTGTTTCTACCGTAATGGCCGGGTTGTCTAAAGCTTTTTCGTTTGCTTTCTGATGTTTTTTTTCTTTTTCGGCTTTTACCACATCCGGAACTAGCACTTCTTTCCACTCTTCAGGGATTTCGGGTGCTGCGGCATTGCCTCGGTCATAACGTGTTTTGTAATCCCTGAACGCCCTGTAAATAGCCGATGCCATATAGGTCTTGCCATCTTCCGACATCAAAAATTTTTCCTCGGTTGTATTGGTGATGAAACCCAACTCGACCAAGATGCTGGGCATGGCCGTTTTGTAGAGAACTAAAAAGCTCGCCTGTTGCACACTCCGGTCTTTGCGTCCAACGCGCTGCGTAAACTGCTCCTGAACAGCCTGAGCTATTTTAATGCTCTGCTGCTTGTTCTCCGATTGATAGAGCGATAGGGCGATGTATGCGGCAGCACTGTTGGGATCGAACCCACCATATTCTTCGCTGGAGTTTTCCTCAAAAAGAATGGCCGCGTTCTCGAGTTTAGCAACTTCTAAGTTGGCCTCGGTTTTGTTTTCGCCCATCACGAAAGTCTCGGCTCCATAAACCTTTTTGTCGGTGGATGCGTTGCAATGAATTGAGATGAAAAGATCAGCCTCATTTTCGTTGGCAATGGCAGCACGGCGGTGCAACTCGATAAACTCATCTTTGGTGCGGGTGAAAACAACCCGAACATCGGGAAGGTTCTGTTTGATGAGTTTGCCGGTAAGCAATGCCACATCGAGCACGATGTTTTTTTCTTTACTCTGCGAACCAATGGCTCCCGGATCGCGCCCTCCGTGGCCTGCGTCAATCACTACTGTCCTGATTTTGTTGCCCTTCTGTGCCCACACAGGATGAACCAATAGCATAGCGGCAATGAATACAACAAAGTAAAACCCAAAACGTTGATGCTTAAAGTCTGTGTCAATCATATTTTTGGAAGTATATTTGCACACTGGATTTTTAGCCCACAATCGCTTACAAATTTAACCGAAACTCCATTGGTAAAACCCATGTTTCTTTTTAAACGCTCATTTTTACCGATTGTGGCCTTTTTTATAACCTTAGGCTTTGCAACCTCCACTGTGTCGGCATCGGCTGGTGAGTCTCGGCTTTCGTTTGATAAAATACATAAAATCAATATGATATCTGGCGATACACTTCCGATTATAACAGATACATTGAAAAAATTATTGCCCGATAGTCTTGTGCTTAACGACAGCATTGTGAGGAAAGCAAAAAATAAACTCGAGGCAAAAGTGGAACGTTCAGCTCAGGATTCCATTGTGCAGGATCTCAAAAACAAGAAAATTTTCATGTATA
>JBDHYV010000193.1:0-5456 GCA_039811545.1 Bacteroidales bacterium
TTAAATTAAAGGAACAATAATTGCTTAATTGGAGTTGTGCATTAAACCAAACAATACCTGCAAAAATACTTAATTTGCAACGAAAAACAAAAAAAAATAGATGTATTAAAAAAAATGAGGTTTTATCGTGAGGTTTAAAAAAAATTGACATCAGTTTTTGAATTGGGTATTGCGCGGAATTCGATGTTTCAAATGAAAATTAGATTGCAAAAAAATGAAGGGAACTATGATGTGAGATTTATTTGACGACAAAAAACCAGACTCAAATATTCCTTGTCAATAGGACAAGTCTTCACAGAGGATAGTAATGCACTTTTGGGTTAAAAAAATAGTAACATACTGATAAGCAGTTGTCAAAGCTAATAAACTTTTTGTTGAGAATAATAGAAAGTATTTTGGGAGTGATTTTCGAATATTTGCTCCAAAAAAACTGTAAGTGATTGAAAAAATGAGTTTAAAGAGATAGGACTATATTTAAAATCAGGTTAATTTGATGTAATTGAGAGTTGGCTGAAGCAATGCCAAAGGACGATGCCTCCGCATACGGCCACATTGAGCGAGTGTTTGGTTCCCGACTGTGGAATTTCAACCGCAAGATCGCTCCTTTGTAGTGCAGCCTCCGACACTCCATCCACCTCATTCCCAAAAACGAGTGCGGTGGGTTTTTCAATTTTCAGTTTTGACAAAGTAAGACTTTGAGTGGTTTGCTCAACGCTAATAATCTGGTATCCATGTAGTTTTAAATTGTTTAACCCATCTTCCACTTTGTTAAAGTATTGCCAACTCACCGATTCTGTTGCCCCCAAAGCCGTTTTGTGAATGTCGCGATGGGGTGGAGTTGCAGTAATTCCGCAAAGATAGATGGCCTGAATGCGAAAAGCGTCGGCGGTGCGGAAAAACGAACCGATATTGTTCAGCGAACGGATATCATCGAGAACCACAACCAACGGGAATTTTGGTGCCTCGTTGAATTGTGCCGGACTAAGCCGGTTGAGCTCGGCCATGCTGAGTTTTCTCATTTTTTTTTGAGGCAAAAATACAAAACAGCTGCGATGAATTGATTCTATGAATCGAACATACTGTGTATCTTTGCCTTTTTGAAGAAATCATCCTATTGAATGAGCCATTCTCAAATAGTTGAAACGCCTTTAATGAAACAATACAACAGCATCAAGGCCAAATATCCTGATGCCTTGTTGCTTTTTAGGGTTGGCGACTTTTATGAAACTTTTGGTGCCGATGCCATCAGGGCTTCTGAGGTGCTGGGTATTGTGCTCACACGCCGAGCCAATGGTGCTGCGTCTTATGTTGAATTGGCCGGTTTTCCGCATCACTCGCTCGATTCTTATCTTCCTAAACTCGTCAGAGCTGGCCATCGGGTGGCAATTTGCGATCAGCTGGAAGATCCAAAAATGGCTAAAACCATTGTCAAACGCGGTGTTACCGAATTGGTTACACCAGGAGTTTCGTACAATGATAATGTGCTGAATCAAAAAGAAAATAACTTTCTGGCTGCTGTTCACCTCAACGATGAAAAATCGGGGATTGCCTTTTTGGACATCAGCACGGGCGAGTTTTTTATGGCCGAAGGTAATTTGGAATACCTTGATAAACTGATTCAGAGTTTCAGGCCAAGCGAGATGATTGTCCAGCGAAATAAACGGCGGCAACTCGTCGAAAATTTCGGTGATCGGTTTTATCTCAATGTGTTTGATGATTGGGTGTTTACTTATGATTTTACGCATGAGCTTTTATGCAATCATTTCAAAACCAATTCGCTGAAAGGCTTTGGCGTGGAGGAGTTGCGTTTTGGTATGGTGGCAGCCGGGGCTGCTTTGTATTATTTGTCCGAAACAAGGCACGACAAAATTGATCATATTGCCTCCATTGCGCGGATTGATCAGGGTGAGTTTGTGTGGTTAGATAAATTCACCATTCGTAACTTAGAACTGCTTGCTACACCATATCCTGACGGGAAAACCCTTTCGGATGTACTCGATCAGACGGTGTCGCCCATGGGCAGCCGCCTGCTGAAACGATGGATCGCCTTGCCGCTTAAAGTACGCAGCCGAATCGAAGAGCGCCATGATGTGGTTGAAACTTTGGTTAAACAACCCGAGTTGCTGACTCAATTGCGCGAATGCCTGAAACTGACGGGCGACCTGGAACGTCTGATTTCCAAGGTAGCTTTGGCCAGAGCCAATCCGCGTGAGTTGCTACAAATTGCCAATGCCTTGGAGCAAGTGGAGAAAGTTGCACAGCTCTGCACCCTAGCCGAAGATCCCAAACTTAATTCTATTGGCAAAAAACTCAATCCTTGTCATGCAATTCGTGAAAAAATTCGCAAAACAATACAGCCCGAGCCGCCTGCCGTCCCCTCAAAAGGCGATTTGATTGCCGATGGTGTTTCATCCGAGCTTGATGAACTCAGGCAACTTTCACGCTCGGGAAAAGAATATCTGCAAAACCTTCAAAAGCGCGAAGTCGAACGAACCGGTATCACCAGTCTGAAAGTGGGATTTAACAACGTTTTTGGTTACTATCTGGAGGTTACCAATGCCCATAAAAACAAAGTGCCCGACGACTGGATTCGAAAACAAACCCTTACCGGATCGGAACGTTATATCACGGAAGAACTGAAAATTTACGAACAGAAAATTCTTGGTGCCGAAGAACGGATGCTGGCCATTGAGTTAGAGCTTTTTGCGGCAATGATAGAAGAAGCTGGTCAATATGTGCCTCCTGTTCAGCTCAATGCTGCTGTGATGGCGCAGCTCGACTGCTTGGCCTCTTTTGCTTCGGCTGCTGTGAGGCAGTCTTATGTGCGGCCAAAACTTAACGATGGCTTTGCGATCGATATCAAAGAAGGTAGGCATCCGGTGATTGAACAACAACTGCCGCCGGGCGAAACTTATGTGAGCAACAGCGTCTATCTCGACACCCAACAACAGCAAGTACTCATCATTACCGGACCAAATATGTCGGGCAAATCGGCACTGCTTCGCCAAACGGCACTGATTGTGCTGATGGCACAGATGGGAAGTTTTGTCCCCGCTGAATCCGCCGAACTTGGATTGGTGGACAAAGTTTTTACACGTGTCGGTGCAAGCGACAATATCTCCTCTGGCGAGTCAACCTTTATGGTCGAGATGAACGAAACGGCAAGTATTTTGAACAATGTCTCGTCGCGAAGCCTTGTCCTACTCGATGAAATTGGCCGAGGAACAAGTACTTACGACGGAATCAGTATTGCCTGGGCCATTACCGAATACCTTCACGATCATCCGGCTTACCGAAGCAAAGTGATGTTTGCCACCCATTATCACGAGCTGATTGAAATGGCCAACTCGTTTCAACGTATTGTGAATTACCATGTTGCGGTGAAAGAAACCGGCAACAAAGTGGTCTTTATCCGTAAACTGAAAAAGGGGGGCAGTGCACACAGCTTTGGTATCCATGTGGCCACCATGGCCGGAATGCCCCGCAAAGTGATTGAACGGGCCAATATTTTACTTGGAATGCTCGAGAAAAGCCATTCGGACGTTGGTTTGAAAAAAAGCATCTCCGGCAAAAAACATCCACAGCCGAGCGATGGTGTCCAGTTGAGCTTTATCCAGCTCGACGACCCGTTGCTGCTGCAAATCAAAGACGATATTCTGAATACCAATATTGAAACCCTGACACCTGTGGAAGCCTTACTCAAACTGAACGAAATCAAAAAACTTTTGGGCAAATAGATTGAGCCTCAACAACTCAAGTGATGAAGAAAAAAAAATGGTAAAAAATTGTTTGATAAATAAAAAATGCCTTAAATTTGCAGCCTCAAACGAACAACGTACTGTTGACATCATGCGGAAATAGCTCAGTTGGTAGAGCACGACCTTGCCAAGGTCGGGGTCGCGAGTTCGAGTCTCGTTTTCCGCTCAACTAAAAAATCCCGATGAGTGTCGGGATTTTTTGTAATAAGGTGTTTGCCCGAGTGGTGGAATAGGTAGACACGAAGGACTTAAAATCCTTTGGCCATTGCGGCCGTACCGGTTCGATTCCGGTCTCGGGTACAAAAAAAACTGCATTCAACGAATGCAGTTTTTTTGTTTTCCTACTTCCCTACGGGGGTTATCTTCTCATCATGCCAGCTTGCATACATCATATATGAGCTTGAAATGCGCATCACTTCGCCTTCGAGCAATGATTGATCAATATTTTTTATTTTTTTTGCCGGAATGCCGGCATATACACTGCCCGATTCCACAATGGTGTCTTTGCTTACGAGTGCTCCCGCAGCAATGATGGAATTCGATTCCACAACGGCTCCGTCCATGATGATGGCTCCCATGCCAATCAGCACATTGTCGTGAATGGTACAGCCGTGAATGATGGCCCTATGGGCAATGGAAACGTTGTTCCCGATATTGACCGGTGCCTTTTTGTAGGTACAATGAATGATGCTCCCATCTTGAATGTTCACATTATTTCCGATGCGGATGGAATGAACATCGCCGCGCACAATGGCGTTGAACCAAACGCTACAGTTGTCGCCCATTTCAACATCGCCGACAATGGTGGCGTTTTCGGCAATAAAACAGTTTTTCCCGAAAACAGGAGCTTTTCCTAAAATGGGGTAAATGGTAGGCATAATACTGTAAGTTGTGGGTATTCAGTCTTTTGATGGATAATCAATGGAGTAATGCAGTCCGATACTTTCTTTTCGTTGTGAAGCAAATTTGATAATAAGGTGTGCTACATTGATCATATTGCGCAACTCGCACAGCTCAACCGAAAGCACTGATTTGTCGTACAGTGCTTCTGTTTCGCGGTAAAGTATTTCGAGTCTTTGGGCTGCACGAAGCAGTCGGAGGTCGGAGCGCACAATGCCTACATAATTGCTCATGATGGCTTGCAGCTCTTTTTTAGATTGGGTAATCAGAATCATTTCTTCGTTCAGCACGGTTCCCTCAGCGTTCCAGTCGGGAATAGATTCCATGAACTGTATCTCTACAATCTGTTTCACAGCATGTTCGCTGGCCCGATGAGAAAACACCAATGCTTCAAGCAATGAGTTGGATGCTAATCTGTTGGCTCCATGAAGCCCAGTTGAAGCTACTTCGCCTGAAGCATAAAGGTGGTTGATGCTCGTGCGGCCATCGGCATCGGTTTTGATGCCGCCACAGATGTAGTGCGCAGCAGGCACCACCGGAATCATCTCTTTCATCACATTGATACCAATACTCAGACATTTGGCGTGGATATTGGGAAAATGATCGAGAATCTCGCGTTCGGGGATATGACGCGCGTCTAAATAAACGTATTCCGATCCGCTGAGTTTCATCTCGTTGTCAATGGCGCGTGCCACGATGTCGCGCGGTGCGAGCGAGCCACGGCTATCGTATTTGTGCATAAATTCGTTTCCTTTTTGGTCTTTCAGGATAGCTCCTGCACCCCTCAGGGCTTCGGTA
>JBDHYV010000194.1:0-5439 GCA_039811545.1 Bacteroidales bacterium
CATGGCCTTGCTTAGCCTCACCAGCGAAAACCTTGCCCCACAAACCTTGCAATTGGTACAACAGGGAGTATTGACCGGTATTAACAGTATTCAGAACAATCAACCCGTTCTGTCACCCAATCCTGCCAACGACAAAATCAATATCACTGGGTTAACTCCAAAGGGGCAAATGCTCTATTATGAGTGGATGAACAGCAACGGACAGTCCGTTGACCACGGACAGACCACAATCAGCGAACCTACCATCATTTCTTCCTATCAATTGAAAAACGGCTTGCATTTTCTGATGCTTCAAACACCCACTAGCCGAATCAGCAGTCGGGTTGTTATTCGTTGAGTGCCGACAGCCAGTCGGGAGTTCCGGTCAGAAAGCCTGAGCTTAACAGATAAAACTGTTCTGGGGCTTCTGCATGAACCCAATGCGATGCGTTCTCGATCGTGATGATTTCGGCATTAGTGAAACTTTTGCGTATTTCGGGGTAGTCGGCCGGCAGGATATAATCGCTTTGGCCTCCGCGAATAAACAGTACCGGCTTGTTAAATACTTTTCCGGTATCGATGGCATCAAACATCTGGTTCAGGTTGTCGCTCAGGCCGGTGAGGTTGAGACGCCATTCCAGCATATTATTGTCGTTGCGGTGAAGATTTTTCAGCAGAAACTGCCGGATGCGCTGTTCGCTCACCTTTTTGGTAAGTTCGGCTTCAATGGCCATTCGGGTGGGATAAAGTGCCGGATCAATGGCCAGCATGGCATCGAGAATATTGCGATGATACGGTCGTGCGCCATAACCTCGGAGGCCGATGTCAATCACAACCAAACGTTTGATAACATCCGGATTTTCGAGGGTGTAGCGCATGGCCACCTTGCCGCCCATGCTGTGACCCAGCAAAACGGGATTGGCAATCTGTTGGTCGTTGAGCAATTCGTTCAAATCGTCAGTAAGGGCTAAATAGTTGAAAACCTGACTATGAGGCGAAAGGCCGTGATTGCGCTGGTCGGGGATAACCACGTCAAAACCTTCGTCGGCTATACGTTTGCCAAAGGTGACCCAGTTGTCCGAAATTCCAAAAAGTCCGTGGAGAATCACCAATGGCTGGTCGCCTATGCGCCCAAATCGTCTGAAAAAGAGTTTCATAATGCAGAATTACAAAAAACGAAGCATTTTGTTCTAAATCTCTTTTTTTGTGAGCATTGTCTGAGCTGCGCTTATTGTTTTTCTAGGTCGCGAAGATGTTCCATTTTCTTCAATTCCAAGAAACTTTTAATGTCGCCCAGATGTTCTTTCACCTTTTTGTGACCAAACTCATACACCTTATCAGCAAGCCCGTCAAGGAAATCGCGGTCGTGCGAAACAAGGATCAGCGTTCCGTCATAATCCATCAAGGCCGATTTCAGGATGTCTTTCGTTCGCAGGTCGAGATGGTTGGTTGGCTCATCGAGGATGAGCAGGTTTACCGGTTCGAGCAGGAGTTTTATCATGGCTAAACGCGTTCGCTCGCCTCCCGAAAGCACTTTCACCTTTTTGTTCCAACTGTCGCCGCCAAACATAAAAGCTCCAAGCAGGTCTTTGATTTTGGTTCGGATGTCGCCTTTGGCTACATCGTCAATGGTTTCAAACACGGTGATTTCTTGGTCGAGTAGCGAAGCTTCGTTTTGGGCGAAATAGCCAATCTGGGTGTTGTGGCCAAGGCTGATTTTACCTTCGTAAGGGGTTTGTCCCATCAGGCATTTCACAAAGGTGGATTTTCCTTCACCGTTTTTGCCCACCAACGCAATTTTTTTTCCGCGTTCAATCACAAATGAGATATCGGTAAAGACCAGATGCTGGTCGTAGTATTTAGTCAGATTTTCCACGATTACCGGATAGCTTCCCGAACGGGGCGAAGGAGGAAAACGTAGCTTCAGGGCCGAAGTATCTTCTTCGTCCACTTCGAGTAAAGCCAGTTTTTCGAGCATACGAACGCGTGACTGCACCTGATTTGTCTTGGAATAAGTGCCTTTGAACCGCTCGATAAATTCCATGTTGTCGGCAATGAACTTCTGCTGTTCGTCGTATTGTTTTTGCTGTTGTTCGCGGCGTTCGCGGCGAAGCTGCAGATAAGAAGAGTAGTTGGTTCGGTAGTCGTAGATGCGTCCCATCGTGAGTTCGATGGTGCGTGTGGTGATGCGATCAACGAATGCCCTGTCGTGCGAAATAACGATGACAGCTTTTGAGCTGGTGGTGAGAAAGTCTTCAAACCATTGTACTGACTCAATGTCCAAATGGTTGGTAGGCTCGTCCAACAGGATGAGGTCGGGTTTTTGGAGCAGTATCTTGACCAGCTCGATGCGCATACGCCAGCCACCGCTGAAATCGGAGGTTGGTCGTCCGAAATCTTCCCTTTCAAAACCTAACCCTAAAAGTGCCTTCTCCACTTCGGCGTTGACGTTGACCTCTTCGAGCGAATAAAACTTCTCGCTCAGGACACTGAGCCTTTCGATGAGGGCATAATAGGCTTCCGACTCATAATCAGAGCGCGAGGCCAGCTCATGGTTGAGTTGTGCTATCTCGGTCTCCATGGCCAATATATGCGCAAAAGCCTGAGCAGCTTCATCAAACACCGTATGGCTATCGTTAGTCAGCAGATGTTGGGGCAAATAGGCAATCACACTATCCGCGGGTGCCGAAACGCGTCCGCGTGTGGGCATCCTTGCGCCGGCAAGAATCTTCAGCAGGGTGGATTTGCCGGCACCGTTTTTACCCATCAGGGCAATACGGTCAGCATCGTTGATGGCAAAGGAAATATCCCTGAAAAGCGTTGTGTTACCAAATTCAACAGTGAGGCTGTCAACAGAAATCATAAACGGGGTTTAGGCGCGCAAAAGTACATAAATTAAGAGGACTAACAGCCCTGTTGATCTAAAGAGGCTCCTAAAGGAAAGTGGCAGAGTGCTTGCAATACCGAGCTACCTTGGCTTTGAGAAGCAACAAAAAGCCCGGTTTTTGAGGCCGGGCTTTTCGATTTTGTGATGCGGTTTGCTATTTGATTTCCACTTCGATCCATTTGCTGCGGTCGGGCGGAATGGGAGTTTTCACCTTTTTCACCGGATTTTTCTCGAGTTCGTCGAGCAATACCTCCACGGCCTTTTCAACGCAGGGGTCTTGTCCTTTTGCGATTTTTTCGGGACGATCCACCACTTCGATGTCGGGATAAACGCCAACTCCTTCGATGATCCATTGACTGTCTTCGTTGTAAATGCCAAAGCGGGGTACTGAGATATAGCCGCCATCAACTAGTCGGGCATTGCCCGAGATGCCAACGAGCCCGCCCCATGTGCGGGTTCCGATGAGCTTGCCCAGTCCCAGCTTTTTGAAGAAATAAGGGAAGGCATCGCCGCCCGACGAAGAATAACCATTAATTAGCATGGCTTTAGGGCCGTCGTGTGCTACACCTGGTGCCTTGGCCGGCAAACTCATGCCATTGCGGTGCCAATAGGTGAGGGTGCGTCGGTCTAAAAGATTGGCCATGTTTTCGGGGATAAATCCGCCGCCGTTGTAGCGGTCGTCAATGATGAGTGCGTCTTTATCGTGATAAGAATACATCCCTCTGAACAGCTCCCTGTTGCCTTCAACGGCGGTATTGGGCACATGGATATAACCAATGCGTCCGTTCGAGAGTTTGTCAACCATAGCCCGACGTTCGAGCACCCAGTTGTAGTATTTCAATTCAAGCTCGCTCTTGATGGTGGTGACGGTAAAGTCGTGGGCATTGCTGCCATCCGGCTTGTTGCCGACAGTGATGGTCACTTCTTTTTCAGCAAGGTTTTCGAGCAGACTGTACGGGTTATCTTTTGCCATCAGGTCTTTGCCGTTGATTCGCAGCAGATAGTCACCTTCCTTCACATTCACGCCGGCTTCGGTGAGGGGCGAGCGGCGTTCGGGGTTCCAGTTTTCACCTTTGTAAATCTTCATGATGCGGTAGCGACCGGCTGAACCATCGAGTTCGAGCTCGGCGCCCAGAAGTCCGCCGTCAACACGTTTCACGCGCGGGATATCGCCCCAGTCCACGTAAGCATGACCGGCATTGACTTCCGACACGATTTCGTTGAGCACATAATCCAAATCGAAGCGGCTTCCTACCGATGGTAAAAGGGCACTGTAATGATCTTTAACACCTTTCCAGTCAAGGCCGTGCATATTGTCCACATAGAAAAAGTCGCGGAAAATGCGCCATCCATCGGTGTAAATCTGCATCCACTCGGCGCGGGGATCAATCTTCATTTCAAGGCCATCGAGTTTCAGTTTGCCGCTCCCAGCTTTCTGGCCCGGAGCTACCTTTACAATGCCATAGTCGCCTCCAGAACGATAGAGTATTGTCTTGCCATCGGCCGACGGAAGTGCCATGAATGCACGGTCAACGATTTCTTCGGCTTTTTCTTCCAACAGATTGTAACGCATGATTTTTCCTTCCGAGGCATAGAGCAAGCCGCCATCCACCGGTCCAAGAATTCTGTAATTTCCCGATGGAACGGGTAACGCTTCAATACGCCCGTTAATTCCTTCAAAGTCAATGCTTACCTTAATCTTTTCGGCCGGTTTTCCTTCTTCGCTTTTTTTGTCTTTCCCTTCTTTCGTAGGCGTATCGGTTTTTTCTTCTTTCACCGTTTCAATGTCATACTTTGGGTTTTTCAGCCGTGTTCCATCATTGCGTAAGGCCACGGCATAGATGCGCGATGCCTCATTGTAGAGGTAATCAAACTCAAAGCTTGAAAAAGCCAGATTAAAATCACGGTTTGAGACAAAAAATATAAACTTGCCGTCTTTGCTGAATACCGGGCTGTCGTCTTCAAACTGTTCATCAGTAAGCTGGGTAATTTTGGCCGACGGAATATGATATACCCACACGGCAGATTGGCCGTTGGAAGTTTCTTTGGAGTATGTGATCCATTCGCTGTCGGGAGAGAAGGCATAGGTGCGGATTTCGTTCATCACGGCGTGATCTACCACCGTTTGTTTGCCTGAAGCCACATCCACAAGCCAAAGGTTCATGGTGCGGTCGCTATAGACAATATATCGGCTGTCGGGCGACCATTCGGCTTCATATTTCCAGGCCGTAGAGTTGAAAGTCAGTTGTTTGGGTTGGGCACCTTTTTTGTTTTCGAGCAAATAAAGCTCATATTCGCCGGTTTGATCGGAATAATAGGCAATGTATTTGCCATTAGGCGACCATACAGGGTAAATTTCGCGTATGCCGGGCGTATTAGTCAGGTTTTCGGTGATGCCGTTTTCGGCCGGTACGGAGAAAATGTCGCCACGGGCGTCGAACAAGGCTCTTTTTCCTGTCGGGCTGATACTGAAGCTATGGATGTCGTTATCTACCTTTTTGAAATATGGTTTCAAATTGGGATTGTCGAAATTGAGTGACACTTTCAGCTTTTCGCTTTTTCCGGTTTCCACA
>JBDHYV010000195.1:0-5436 GCA_039811545.1 Bacteroidales bacterium
AATCCATCGCGGGCTTACCAGATTACTAAATGGGTAAAATGGTAGTGATACACTGATAAACAATGTGCTATAACCTTTTTGATAATGGAATGCTTAATTTTTCGATATTCGGTACTCGGTTAAAGTAGCTCTAATCCTTTTATTGTCAATGATATTCTGAAGATATTAAACCAGACGAACTTGCAAATGCCGATAAAAACTACTACTTTAGTCGTGCTATTTTGCACTGCAAACTTGATTAAATAAACTGAAAAAATGAACAAAACGATTCTTTGCTTTTTTTGCTTCTTGTTTTTGCTGCCTTCGTGCCGGAAAAACCAGCCGGAAAAGCCTGCTTCAATCCAACTGACTATTCGTCATTCGGTGGAAGGTAACCTTCTTGTGGTGGACACCATGCGCTATGTGAATGCCGCCGGAAACCCATTTTTAATCACCGAGATACAGTGGTTTCTTTCTCATCTGGCTTTGCAGAAATCCGATGGTAGCCTTGAGCCGCTGGCCGATGACGAAGGCATTTATTATTTGGATACCGACCTTTCGGATACCTGGACAATTCACTCTTCGCGCCCCATAAATCCGGGTGTTTATACAGGTTTGAAATTTGTTTTTGGGTTGAATCAGACCGATAACACAAGCGGTCGTTTTGTGAACCCTCCGGAGTCGTTTATGTTCTGGCCCGAACAACTTGGCGGCGGCTATCACTATATGAAACTCAATGGAAAGTGGAGGAGACCCGATGGGCTCATCGCTCCTTTCAATTTTCACCTCGGCATTGGTCAGGTTTACGACAGCATCACTGATGCTGTACGCTTTGTACAAAATTATTTTGAAGTGGAACTGCCTTGTAATCTGCAACTTAAGCCTGAAAAACAAACTTCCGTCGAGCTTGAGATGAAAGTTGAACAGTGGTTTTCGGCCCGACACCCTTACGATTTCGATTTCTGGGGAGGCCATATTATGCAAAATCAGGCAGCGATGCAGCAGGCTTGCGAGAATGGGAAATATGCCTTTGCCATTCATATCCTCAATGCATCGGAATGATGAATAAGTTCACCCTCATCGGATTAATCCTGACTGGGTTCTGGTTGACGGCTTGCAAAACGAAAGACGAGCTTCCGCCTCACCGCCCAACTCCTTATGAGCTGAAAACTCCTTTTGGCTTCCCCACAAAACTCAATATCCCATCCGATAACCCTTTGACCGAAGAGGGTGTCAGCCTGGGACGCTTTCTTTTTTACGATGGTAGGCTGAGCGGACGAACGCATCCCGATTCGCTGATGAGTTGCAGCACCTGTCATATTCAAAAAAATAATTTTGAGCCGGGGGTAGATCACCCGGTTTTCACCGGAGGCTTTGTGCATGGCCTTAGCGGACAAGCTACCACGCATGTGGTTCTTCCTTTGGTCAATCTGGTTTGGAATCATAGCGGCTACGGATGGAACGGTTTCATCTATCCCGGCAACCCTCGGCCTGACTTGCAAAATATTGAAGATTTTGTTCGGATAGCTGTCATTGCCCCCGATGAAATGAACGGCGATACTCTTCGTGTGAAACGTCTTTTCCAGTCGCTCAAAGGTTATCCCGAGCTTTTTGGAAAAGCCTTTGGCAGTGAGACCATCACTTTCAAAAATATTGAACGGGCCATTGCACAGTTTGTGCGCACCCTTGTTTCGGCCGATGCGCCGTTCGACAGGTATTTGCGTGGACAATACCAGCTTTCTCCATCTGAACTCAATGGGTATGTGCTTTTTATGACGGAGGAAGGTGCCGATTGTTTTCATTGTCATGGCGGAGGAGGCAATCCGCTTTTCACGACACATCTTTTTTACAATAATGGAAAAGACAGCTTGCTTAGCCCACAGCACGATCGGTTTTCAGTTACTGGCGATCCTATGCAGCGTGGTGCCTACAAAGCTCCTGGTTTGCGCAATGTGAGTCTTTCAGGTCCTTATATGCACGATGGTCGTTTTGCAACTTTAGATGAGGTGATTGATTTCTATTCGCATCATGTGGTTTCGTCCGAAACCATTGACCCCCTGATGCATCATGTGCTGCAAGGCGGTGTGCAACTAACGCCGGGACAAAAAGCTGACCTGAAAGCCTTTCTGCTTTGCCTGCACGACACCGTATTCCTGAACAATCCGGCGCATTCCCGTCCTGAAAAATTCCCGGACGAATAGTTGATAGGTTCAAACGTAGGTAAATCAGACGTTATGCACAATGCGAGAAAACCGCTCCGATGAAGTTTACACTAAATTATTGAGTATTTTTGTGATAATGATGAAAACGTGAGAAAAAGAAAATGATAAAACAAACCAAACATAGAATTATAAATGGAGATAGCCGACAAATGAACGAACTTAAAGATGAGAGTTTTCATTTGATTTTGACTTCACCACCTTATTGGCAATTAAAAGATTATGGAACAGAAAATCAAATCCGATTTCACTATAATACTCCCCAATGAAAAAGCAATCATTAAAATGTTAAAATTTTTGTTCTGATTGATGTAAGGAGTCATTTAAGCTGAGATACAATGCTTTGTGGCTTATTTAGAATTACTATAAATTACATTGAGAGAAAACATTCAGTAAACCAAGCTTAAACATTGTATTTTGAAAATGCAACTACAGCAGGAAAAAATGCTTTCAAAATAACAAGAAAGAGTTTACAAGAACTTGGTGAACGACTTTATGAAAAAATCACAGAAGTAATTATTCCTGAATGGCAAGAGGCATTTAACGCTTTTACAAAAGAGGACTGTTACGATTATATTTATAATTTAACGATTAACCGAACTTTTGATGGATATTTAAGAGAAAAATCAGTTGTAAATGATGGTTTAGCCAAAATATTTACCAAAGTAAGATTTGAAGAAAGCCCCCCAGAGTTAGACCACTCTGGAGACATTGATTACCTTGGATATGTAACAGCCGGAAAAGCATTTGGAATACAAATCAAACCCGTAACAGCTCAATCAAATTTTGGAAACTATTCCGTTTCTGAACGAATGAAAGCAAGTTTTGAAAGTTTCAAAAACGACTTTGGAGGAAATGTATTTATCGTTTTCAGTTTAGACGGAGAAATTGCCAACAAACAAATTATTGAACAAATAAAAGCTGAAATGGAGCGACTGAAATAGTCCGCACCCTGCATAACAAGTTATTGCCAAAAGCTGGGCTGAACGGCTTCGATTGGGCATTTGTGCATGGTTCAACATTAGTTTTTCGTTTGAACTTTTGTGTTAAAAATCCCCGCCTTTGGCAATACCCAGACCGGACTCAGAGATTGAATCCTGCTGAAATAGCTTCAGCTTCGGCGATTTTTTCGATTTTTAGATGATGGGCTATATTTTTCGACACGATGAACTCATATAAAGTGCGGCTGCTCAGGTTTCCCACCATTTCATCGGCGGCTGTCGGGCAGCCGCCTCTTCCGCCTGCCACGGTTTCGTAACTGCGCACGCCTGCTTGCCAGGCTGCTTCGAGTTTGATCCATGCTTCCGAAGGCTTGACGTGAAGATGAAGCCCGAAATCAACATCCGGAAAGCTGCTCAAAAGCGTTTCATAAGTTCTGAAAATGGTTTCAGGCTTCGACTGACCAAGAATATCGGAAAGCGGCAATCTCCTGAACCCTCTCTCGATCAATGGTCCGGCCACATCGGTTACCAATGCCATGCTCCAATCGTCACCGTATGGATTGCCCAGGCCCATCGAGAGATAAACCACCCAGTCAATGGGTTGATTATGCGTCATCGCCCGCATCCGTTCAAGGGTAAGCAATGCCCGTTTTGGGTCGGTGTTCAGGTTACGCTTCAGAAAGGTGGGTGAAACCGAAAAGGGATAGCTCAGGCAGTTGATGTTCCCGTTGCGAAGTGCTTTTTCTACCCCTTTCTCATTCACAACTAATGCCATGATTTCCGGCCTTTCGTCAGGAAAATTGAGTTGACCAATCACTTCGTTGCTGTCTGCCATCTGAGGAATCACCTGGGCAGAGACAAAACTGCCACAGTCCACCGTATCGAATCCGCATCTAAGTAAAGTGTTGAGATACTTCACCTTTTCTGCCGATGGAATCCAAGTTGCTATACCTTGCATGGCATCGCGGGCGGTCTCGCAGATGTGGAGTTGGCGGCTTGTCATGATGAGTGCAGATATTTTTTTCAGGCTCTGCCCGAAAGACTTTTTGGGATACGCCCCTGGTGAATACTTTCGGAGCGGAGCTTGCGGCCCACGATGCGTTCGACCATTTTTCCTGTTTCCAACACCCGGTCAATGTCGAGGTTGGTCTCAATGCCCATCTCGTCCATCATCACTACCATATCCTCGGTAGTAACTAAGCCCACATTGAGCGACTCCTTATAATAATAGGCTCCTGTTCCGCTCACCGGAACGCCATCCACGAAATTGGCCGGCTGGCCGCCAATGCCTCCCATCGTGCTTTCATAGTTTGTCATGCCGGCCTGAAGGGCAGCCAACACATTGGCTAATCCCCATCCTCGTGTGGAATGAAGGTGAACGATATGTTTCTGCGGATTTTGAACATTATCTAACAACATACTGAAATAGCGATAGATACGGTCAGGAGAGGCCGAGCCGTCATGGTCGGCATGTTCCACATCGCTCACACCAAGATTCAACCATCGCATGGAAAAATCTACTGCTTTCGACATTTCGGTTGGCCCTTCGATGGGGCAGCCCCAAATGGTGCTCACCGTGCCGTTCACTTTCAGGCCTGCATCGAGTGCCAGAGGGATGTATTTTTCGGCCATACGAAAATACTGGTCAATGGTCAGGCCGGAGTTTTTGAACTGATGCGATTCGCTGGTGCTCACCATCAGCAGGATACGGTCGGGGCCATATCCTTCCTGCCGCGCACGGATGGCACGCTCGATGGCTTTCTCACGGATGGTGATGGCTGTGAGCGAAGCCGAAGGCAACAAATGAGCTACCCTTTTGCTTTGTCGCAATCCTTTGAAAAGTGCATCAGCGTCTTTAAACTGCGGCATCCCCTGCGGATTGCCAAAATTACTCACTTCAATATGCCTAAACCCACACAAAAGCAACTCCTCAGCTAACCAGAGCTTTGCTTCGGTGGGAATAAATTTCTCTTCGTGCTGAAAACCATCGCGTACCGTAATATCGCCGATGACAACTTTTTTGGGATAGTTCATAAACAGTGGGTTATCTGGGGCTAAGATAGCTTAATAACCTCGAAAAACGCCTTTTGTTCAAAGAAAAGTGGTTTTTTTATTGCATTATCTCTGTTTCTGAATCACTATTGTCCGATAAAACACTTACAATAAAAAGAATATGAGATCTCTTACCTCGGCTTCGCTCGGCACGACGCACTGCGTTCTAGATGACAGTCAGTTAGTTAATTTTTGGATGGGGCTTGGTTGGCGGCAAAGCCGCCAACCAAGCCCCATCTAACCGA
>JBDHYV010000196.1:0-5427 GCA_039811545.1 Bacteroidales bacterium
TTATCGAGGCCTTGTGCCAAATAGTCAATATTGGTTCGCACCGACCTGAAAGATTCGGCAATGGACGATTTTGGCGCATCGGCCACCACTAATTGCGTATCTTTACTGCTGTGTGGAATCTGACCGACAATGGGCAGTTTAGTGATTTTTTCGATGTCTTTGCGCTCGATGATTTTATCGTTCAAATAGTCGCGTCCGAGAATATAAGCTACCGGGATGAGCAATCCGAGCAACAGGGCAATGGTATAATTCAGGCTTTTCTTTGGGAAAACCATTTCGCTCAGTCCGGCTTCGGCACGGTCAATAATCTCGTTGTCGGGCATATTGCTGGCCTTGGTGATTTGAGCATCGGCGCGTTTTTGCATCAGGAAGTTGTAGATGGCATCGTTGAGCTGGAATTTACGCTGATAGCCTAAAAGCAGTCGCTGTGTGAGGGGAAGCGCACTCACCTGATGCTCTAAATCGCTCATGCGACGGTTGATATCGCCAATGGCCACATCGGAGTTTTTGATGATGTTGGTGATATTCTCGAGCAAGGTGCGTTTGGTATTCGAGATCTGTGTTTCGATGCTTACGACAGTTGGGTGCTTCTCGGTTGAAGTGAGCAGTTGTTCGGCTTTTTGCGACGAAAGATTCACCAAATCCTGCACTAAGCGGTTCAGCAAAGGGTCTTCGATACCCATCGCACTGGGAGCCACCAACTTATCTAATTGATCAATATTATCCTGAATGTATTTTTGCATGCTGCGGTAATACTTGCTTTTGACAATCATTTCCGCCTTCTGCTTTTCGAGGTCTTTCAGGTAGTCAAACACTTTTTGCGATTGCACATCGAGGTTCATAAACTCGTTTCTGGTCTGGAAATCCTGTAGAGCTATTTCGGCAAAATGGAGCGAGTCTTGAATGTCAACCAATTGCTTGTCAATAAATTGGATTGTGCTTTCAGCAATTTGATTCTTATTTTCTAACCCACGAATGACGTAAGTTTCGGTAAGTTTATTGAGAAAATCGGCCGCTTTCTCCTTGATATTTCCTCTGAGGGAGATTTCTAAGATACTGGCTTCGCGGTTGATTGGTTCGATCTTAAATCCGCGCAGAACCCTCAACAGCGACTGATAGTCGTTGAGGATAAAGCTCAGGTTGCCTTTGCGGCTTTCTTCGTAGTTGAAATTGTCGTTGAGCAGAATACGGAATCTGTTCAGGCCGTTGTCAATCCACTCGCCAAAACGGTGCTCGCCCGACCAATGTACAATTTCACTTTTTTTTCCGGTTGACTTAGCGGCTTTGAAATCGTAATGGGTAATGTTTTCGCCTTCGGCTTCCAATAGAAAGCTCTCTCTGTCTTTAAATTTTATGGCATAAGGAAGGCTTACCGACTGTGGATAGTCGTAATCCACCTCCACCATGAAAGGCGAAGTACCATAGAGTTCCTTTTTGATAAATCCGTCCTCGTTGAAATATGAGACTTCAAAGTTTAACGACCTTATGGCTCTGAAGCTCACGGAATAGGACTTCAGAACTCCTATTTCGTTTTGCACGTTTTGTTGTCCGCCAAAGCTGAGTCCCAACATAGCAGTGGGGTCGAGTTTGCCGCCTTTCTGGTCTTTCACCAGTACACTGGTTTTTACTTCATACACCGGCTTGGTGTATTTATTGAAGAGAAATGCCACCAGCATGGCAATGAAAACCGAGATGGCAAAGAGATACCAGAACCTTGTAAATTTAAAAAACAAGGCTTTCAGGTCAATGGTTTCTTCCTGTTGGTAGGGTTGAAAATTTTCCACAATTGAAGCTTATTTAAAGAAGTTGATGAGCAACAGGGCTGTTGAAATACTGGAGAAAATGAGGGTGTAGGGGAAGGCTGCAAACCCAAACTGCTTGATGGGCATGGGTTTGATATAAATCATATCGTTGGGTTTCAGGTAGAAGTAATCTGAGCTTAAGATGTCGGCTTTTTCTAAGTTCACTTCCACAACTTCCGAACCTGTTTTGGTTTGCCGCACAATCTGCACTTGTCGGCGGTTGGCAAACTCGGTGAGGTCGCCGGCCATTGCCATTGCTTCAAACAGGTTGATTTCCGACTGATAAACCTTGTATTGCCCCGGACGTCGCACTTCGCCCAAAACTGTCAGATTGAAGTTGACTAACTTGACAATCAGTACTGTTTCTTTGAGATATTGATCCAGAATTTTTTGGATTTTCTCTTTCACCTCTTCAACGTTCAGGTTTTGAACGGTGATTTTTCCGGCTAGCGGAAATTCAATATTTCCTTCGTCGCTCACGGTATAGCTGTTCAGGTAGATGCCCTGATCGTTCACGTTAGAGCCTCCGCTGGTTCTTTCCAATGGGTTAAAAAGAGTAGCCGTTTTTTCGTCGAGGCTCACCACTTTGATGTAGAGGTTGTCGCCCGGCTGAATAAGATAGATGGAGCTGCGTTCGTTGGCAAAACTAAGGCCGCCTTCTGATTTTTGTTTGTTTTGCAAGTAAAGCATTTTGTGCTGTGGCACACAGGAAAAAATCATCAAGCTTCCGGTGAGTATGGCCAATACCGACGGAAGCAGCCGAAAAAGATTAAATTTCATACGCTGGTGGTTAGTCTTTAATTTTGAACGGTTTTTGTCATTCAAGGCACAAAAGTAAGGCTTTTTATTTTTATCCGGAATAAATAAAACAACGCTTCACGGATTTTTCGCCTTTCAGGCGGCTTCGACAGCATGGCAAAAAGTCTTTTCATGGGGTTTTTCTGTAATTTTGCCGTCAAAACCGGATTTAACATGAAACGTTTTTTTATTCTTTTTGTTTTGATTGCTCTTGTGGGTTGCCAGTCGCCCGTTGTTTTTTCACATCATGAGGAGTTTGACAGGGCATTATGGAATCGTTTTCATTTTATCGAATTGGATGTCCCCATCACCGATTCCCAGCAGCTTTACGATTTATCCATTGATTTTACAAACAATGGAGACTATCCGTCGGATTATATCGAGCTGAATTTCACCATTTTCTATGCTTCATCGGGCATGCGTTCGCGCGATTATACTTTCCGGCTTCAGGACAACAACCGGCAATGGACCGGCGAAAAGAACCCTCAAGGTTTCACCTCCCATCTCCCGATTATCAGCGGAATGCAGTTTCCTGAAAATGGGACTCATCGTATCCGCATCGAAAGCAAGATGACAAAATTCGACCTTCCGGGTGTAGTTTCGCTTAATTTTACCATTAAAAAGTCGAAATAGACTCTTCCCTTTTCGATAAATCCAAAAACCTGCCTCTATGGTTCGCTTCGATAAACTATTCTGGATAGTAGCTCTGGGCATCAGCCTGTGTGGTTGCCGGAATGCCGCTTCCGACAGTCATCTGATAACCGACGATAGCTACCGTTCCTATGTTCACGAACAATTTCTAAAACAGCGGGCTATGGCAGCAGGGCGCGATTCGGTTTTGTTTTCTGTTTTCGACAAGAAGCTTACGCAAGCCGAAACCGAAGGACTTGAGTTTTTATATGCTTTCATGCCTTTGAGCGACTTAGCCATGAACGATGGCGAATATGTGCTGAAACAGGTGAAAACCGCACTCGAGGCAAAATCCTTTTTCAAATGGGGAGCCGATATTCCAAATGATATTTTCCTTCATTTTGTATTGCCTTATCGTGTTAACAATGAGTATGCCGACACTGCCCGGCAAGTGTTTTTCGGCGAGTTGAAAGGCCGTCTTGCGGCTTTGGATATGGAAGCTGCGGCTTTGGAAGTCAACCATTGGTGTCACGAAAAGGTCGTTTATAAATCTACTGACGAGCGAACCTCCGGGCCATTGACCACGGTGCGCACTGCTTTCGGACGCTGCGGCGAGGAATCCACCTTTACGGTTTCGGCCATGCGTGCCGTCGGAATCCCGGCAAGACAAGTATATACCCCCCGATGGGCTCATTCCGACGATAACCACGCCTGGGTCGAAGTGTGGGTCAACGGGAAATGGCATTTTCTGGGTGCTTGCGAACCCGAACCAGCCCTCGATATGGGATGGTTTGCCGAACCCGCAAAACGTGCCATGATGACACATACTTTCGTCTTCGGAAAATACAACGGAAAGGAAGAAGTGATTGAAACAGAAGAACGTTATGCAAGACTCAATCTGCTGCGTAACTACACCGATGTGAAACAACTCCCCGTCAAAATTTTGGATGACGACGGAAAGGGTGTGGCTGATGCCAAAGTGGAATTTGGTCTTTACAATTATGCCGAATTCTATCCCATTGCCACTCAATTTACCGATCAAAACGGAAACTGCCGGATCACAACCGGCTTTGGCGATTTGCTGGTGCATGTTTCAAAAAACGGGATTTCAAGTTCGGCCTGGGCACACAGCACGTTGACTGACACCTTAAAAATCACGCTTGGCAACAAAACAACGTTTTTACCTGAGGGGATTTACACCATCGTTGTGCCGGTGCGACAGTCGGTTGCCACTGCTGACCCCAAATTGATGGAGAAAAACAACCGACGCCTTCTTCAGGAAGATTCCATCCGCTCACTTTTTACAGCCACTTTTGTGGACTCTGTTGCCTCGGACTTTACTATAGCCGACTTGCCTTCGGAAATGAAAGGTCTCTGGAAATACTATGTCCAAGGTCGTGGTAACTGGCACGCAATCAATCATTTTGTGAAGGGTCTGAGTGCAGCCCGCCGCAGCAATGGTTTGGCAATGCTAGCCAATATTTCGGAAAAAGATTTGCACGATATTCAGGCTTCTGTTCTAAACGACCACCTTCAGGCTCTTGACAATTATCCGAAGCCTTCCTGGCTTTCGGCGGAATATTTTGAGCAATATGTGCTGTCGCCCCGCATCGGACGTGAGCTTATCACGCCTTGGCGCAGCTTCATCCAAAACATTTTTTCGTTCGAGCAAGCCCGTCAGTTTTCGAAAAATCCAATGCTTATCCGTGACTGGATTGCTGAAAATATTGTGCTGGATAGCCTGAATAACTATTATGGTGCTGCACTCAGCCCCGAAGGAATGTTACAGTTACGTCGTACCGACAACTATTCGCGCAATCTGTTGTTTGTGGCTATCAGCCGCAGCTTTGGCATTGTGTCCCGCCTTGAGCCTTCCACCCGCCGACCCCAATTTTTCGATGGAAAACACTGGAACGATGTCTTTTTCGGAACTCAATCCGCCAAAAGCTCATCGCTGCGCGGCACGGTCGTATTGCGCAACCTCTCGCCCGACAAGGATTTTATCCCAAGATACTATACTCATTACACTTTAGGGAGATATGAGAATGGTGCTTTCGTAACCCTCGATTATGAAAACGATGCCTCGCTGCTGAAATTCCCTGCCAAACTCAGGGTTGACACCGGCTTCTACCGGCTGATTACCGGGAACCGGCTGAGCAGCGGAGATGTGGTAGCAAACATTTCCTATTTCAGGGTA
>JBDHYV010000197.1:0-5391 GCA_039811545.1 Bacteroidales bacterium
GCCCATTCTTTTCTGTGCTTTCCATCCGTATGAGGCGGTTGAGCTCACGCATCTCTTTGTTGTTCAGGTTGTTGCTCGACATTAAAGCGTCAATCCGCTGCTGATTTCCCGAAGGTTGCTTTTCGCTCCGTACTACCCGACTTTGATCGGCGGTGGAGGCAGGCGGGGCGGCTTCTTCATCTAAGCCGGCATAGAAAGCATGGTCAAGCCTGGGGTTCAAACCTACCTGAACATCGCTCAGCGATGCCATATAGCGAAACCTGAAGTCAATGCCCAACATGCTGGCCGACACATCGTAGTCGTGGCTCACAGGCATCCACACGAGGGGCTGAACCTGCTGATACTGTTGCCGGAGCACCACCGAGACCATCTTCTGGCTCAGGGCAAGCTGGGCCGAATGAATGCTCCATGAGCCTTCGCGGATAAATACAGAGCCATCGTAGAGGTCGCTTCCTTTGCGTTTTGGGATGACCCTAATTTTGTACACCGTATGGCCATCGTCAACGAAAGTGCCCTCAAGATGAAAACGGTAAACACTCATGGCATCTTTCGACAGCGGACTGATGGCTCCCTGCGCATCGTTGTAGAGGCTGAGGGTGAAAAACTGCATCGGTTCGTTGTCGCCACCCGGAAGGCTGCTGCGCATTGACAATACCTTGGTTTCCAATGGTTCATCTTTGCGGTAAACAATCTCCGAGAGGGTCTCCGTTACATAGGTTTTCCCCTTTTCGATGCCTTCTTTTTTGAAACGCTTCACCAACAAAGTGGGGATATGTGTGGCCATTCCGCTGCCTTTGAGGTAAACTTTGGCCTTGAAAAACTGTAACTGATTGCGGTAATATTGGCTCATGCCAATGGCTTTGCGCATCACAAAATAGGCAGGGTCTTCACCTCCTGAAGTTACGATGACTTCGGGTAGCAGATATTCCTGCGGAGTAAGCACCACATCTAAGCGTATCGGAGCGTCGTGCATTTCTACCGTTGTTTTGAGCGTCTTCAGACCTAGATACTGAAAGCTTAGTTCATGATTCCCGAGCGGCAGCGGTAAGACGAAATCGCCCTTTTCGTTGGCCGTTGTGCCGCGATGCAACGCCGGCACATACACCGAAGCGTAAGCTACGGGCAGCCCTGTTTCCGTTTTGATTTTACCTGAAACATATTGCCCTAAGCCCGAGGGCAGTGCGAAAATGAAAATGAAAAATGAAATCAGTATGCCTTGTCTCAATGCCGGATGCTTTTTAAAAATGACTCTGCAAAGATGGACTTCAAAAACGAAATATGTCGCATTTTACGCTGAAATCGCCAAAACATTTTAAATTGACGTATTTTTGTAAGTTGAAGAGCAAAGTCAGACCATGAAGATTTTCGCACGCTTTTTCATTCTGTTGTTTCTGTTATATGGGGCATCTCCGGATTTATTTTCGGCTCAGGAACTGGCTGTTGATGCTATTGCTGCCGATTCTTCCGGCAAATCAACCATATCATTTGGTGTGCCGGTAAGGATGCAGGGGGTAGGATTTTATTCGGTGAACGGTTTTAGCTTTTATATTGGTTACGACGCTACGAAGCTCCAGTTTTTGGGTGTTCAGCCGATAGCGGTGAGCAATGTTTCGGCTGGTAGTGTGGGCAACCTCATCAGTGTGCAATGGTCTAATCCGTCAGTACCGGTCAATATGACCAACAACACCCATGTATTCAATCTTTTATTCAGTCGAATAGGTGGTGGCACGGTAAATCTCGACTTTTTGCCCGGCAGCAGGGTTAGTGGTGTTCAGGGGCTTATCGCCGTGAACTACACCAATACCCAACTGCTGCCTTTCTGGGAGCTGAGCACCGAACCGGTTCCCTTGCAAGGCGGGACAACTTTGGGCGATGGCAGCTATTTAGTCGGACAATCGGTGAATGTATCGGCACAGCCTGCCGAAGGCTACCTTTTCGATCAATGGACGTTGAACGGCACGATGATTTCGGCCTTCCCTTCGTTTGCTTATTCCATGCCGGCGGCCAATGTAAATCTGAAAGCGCATTTTGTACCAAAAACCTATCAGGTGATCACCCATGCTTTGCCTGCACAAGGAGGCACGACAACGGGGAGCGGCTTTTATAACTTCGGTCAGACGGTAACGGTGTCGGCTACGCCAGCCACAGGTTTTGAGTTTGTACACTGGGAACGCAACGGCGAGGTTGTTTCCATGCTGCCGGTGTACTCATTTGCGATGCCAGCCGGCGACCTTGATATATGGGCTCGTTTTGAGCCTCTTCCGTATCAGCTTTCCTTGACGGCTACTCCGCCCAACGGGGGCAACGTCAGTGGTGCCGGGTCTTATTTATACACCCAGCCGGTTACAGCTTTGGCCACTCCTGCCACAGGTTTTCATTTTGTACATTGGACCGAAGGCTCAACAGTGGTCAGCACCGATGCTGCATACAGCTTCCCTATGCCTGCTGCCAATCGTTCGCTCAGCGCACGTTTCCTGATTAACAGTTATACCATTAGCGTACAGTCTAACCATACCGATTACGGAAGCGTGAGCGGGGGAGGTGTGTTTGAACATGGAAGCACGGTTACCATTGTTGCACAACCCAACGAGGGCTATCTTTTCTCGGCATGGCTCGAAAACGGAATCAGTGTATCGTTCAATGCGGTGTACAGCTTTGTGGCAGAAAGCGACAGGACACTGACGGCTGTTTTTCAGGAAGAGAATGGTTGTCCTACACCCATCAACCTGAACGTGAATAACTTGAGTGAAACCACGGCAACCTTGCATTGGGTGTCGCCGGTGCAAAACAATCAGTGGTTTGTGCTTTGGGGGCCTTCAATCAATGATACCATCGCAGGTGAAGGATGGCTCGAACTGACAACAGTCAACAATTGGACTTTGACCGGGCTTGAGCCACAGACTTTGTATGTGTTTTACGTGAAAACCCTTTGTGGTGCAGAAGGAGAGAGCCAATGGTCGCAGCCGGCCTACTTCCAGACCTGGTACGTCGGGAATCCAGAAATGAATGACCAACCACAGCCGGTGCTTTTCCCCAATCCGGGCAACGGCCTGTTTCGCATAAAGGAGAATGCTTTGCTTTCGATACCTTTTCACGCTGTGGTCAGCGATCTGAAAGGGAATCAGCTTCAATCTGTTCGTTTCGCCGATGGCCACAATTTACGTCTTGACATGCGCCATCTGCCTGCCGGCATCTACCTTGTCCGACTGTTTACACCGGCCGGCAATTATATGATGAAATACGTGAAAATTTGGTAACCTTGGCCTGTCGTGCATTTTCGTATTTTTGCAATCCCAAAATAGGAACAGATGTACACATTTAAGCCCGGCGATAAGGTGAGGTTTCTCAACGAGGTAGGTGGAGGTATCATCAGCCGCATTATTGACAGCAAGATGGCTCTTGTGGCCATCGAAGACGGATTTGAGATACCGGTGATGATGAACGAGTTGATTCAGCTCGAGCCAAGCCGCAGTATCCCACATGCCACCGATTCCCTTCAGAAGGAGATTGTAACAAGGGTGGAGCAGGAAGAGAAGAAAGCCGATGAGCGTCGCCGCGACAGCCTTCGACGCTTTGCCCGTGAACCTGAACCCGAGGGATTTTATCTTGCTTTTGTGCCGCACGAGCAGCAATGGATTCTCACCGGCCTTTTGGATGTGGTGCTTATCAATCACAGCCCTGCCGAGGCCATGTTTCTGCTGCGTCTGAGCCTGCCCGATAAAATGGTGACCGTTGACAGCGGCAAGATGAAACCTTCTTCGAAACTCATCGTCGAGACCATCTCGTGCGACGACCTCAACGAATGGTGCAAAGGCTATGTGCGGGCTATTTTTGTGCCCGATCGCCAGCAGCAACTGCTGCTCCCAGTACATGCACCTTTCGACCTGAGACCCAGTCGTTTCTACACAGAAGGAAGCTATAACATGGTGCAGGTAACGGGCGAAAAATCCGTATTAATTCAGCTCCAGTTGTTTACCAACCTTAAAGCTGACAGCCTGAAAGCCCAGCCAGCCAAAAACGACAGCCCTGTTGCCGATGCTTTTGTGAAGGTGGTGAAAGAAAAAGCCCTGATTGACCGTTACCGCAAAGGAAATGGAGAAGCTGTGGTGGACCTCCATATCGGTGAGTTGGTGGACAATATTGCCGGACTTTCGAGCCACGATATGTTCAAAATTCAGATGGATCATTTTCATAAAACCTTGCATAGTGCCATAGCGAACGATTATGAAAAAGTGACTTATATCCATGGGGTAGGGAATGGAGTGCTCAAAAATGCCATCATCAATGCACTAAAGGAGTTTGAGAATATTAATAATAAAATGGCTTCGATGAGCAAATTTGGGGTGGGCGCCATTGATGTACTGATCCAGGATAAAGCAGGCTGAGGGATAGCATATCCCAGCTTTTCGACAAGAAATATTCATTTGATCTCAGGATCGGTCTGTTACAATTGTGTTGCAATACAAACACCTTAAATACTTGATAATTAGCCTTTCACTTTGTCGTTAAGTTTTTTTAACACCAGATAAGGCTTCTGATGGCTGTGTCGGAGGCGCTTACCATGCCCTTTTATGTAATTTTGAACACTTTTTTAAGACTCTAAAAATCAATTTGTTCACTTTATGAAACGATTTTTTAACACACTATTTTCAATGGGAACTATGGGGGTAATGGTGCTTAGGTTTGCTGTTGCCATTGGAGTTGCCACCTTTGTCGAAAACGATTTTGGAACACAGGGTGCCAAGGCAGTGGTGTACAACGCCACCTGGTTCGAGGTATTGCTCGGCCTGCTCGGCATCAACCTGATAGCCAATATTTTCAAATACAAGATGTGGCGTCGCGAAAAGCTGACGCTTTTTGTATTTCACCTCTCGTTTTTTATCATGCTTTTAGGCTCTGCCATCACGCGTTATATCGGTTATGAAGGAATCATGAATATTCGCGAAGGCGAGACGGCCAACACCATGCTCTCCGACTTGACTTATGTGATGGCCGAGGTGAGCGACGGTCAGACCAAACAGTATTCGGATGACGATGTTATCATGTCGGGGCTTTCGCAGCGGGCATATTCGGACAAGATGACCATCAACGGCAAGAAAATCAGATTTCAATCCGTTCGATATATCCCCAATGCGCAGGAAGTTTTGGTGAAGGGTGAGGCAGGCGAAGGCGCCCCTCATGTCATTATGACGGTTTCTACCGCTCAGTCGGGCCGCAACAACCTGATTTTAAAACAAGGCGAACGCAAAAATTTTATGCAATACGCCTTTAATTTCGGCGATGAGCCCGATTCGGCGGCCATCAACCTGCGCTACGACCATGGCCAGCTCAGTGTTCTGGCTCCCGATATGCTGATTTCGATGACCATGGCCGCGGGCTTGCCCGACGCCC
>JBDHYV010000198.1:0-5360 GCA_039811545.1 Bacteroidales bacterium
TGCGTCGTGCCGAGCGAAGCCGAGGTAAGAGATCTCATATTCTTTTTATTCTAAGTGTTTTTATCGGACAATAGTGAAATTTTTTATGAAAGTTTTGATGCAATACCCGATTCTGTCTGAATAAAAAGAACAGCAATCACTATATCCATTAAATGTGACCATGATTGGGGCAATTTCGCATAAAAAACCAAGCCGGGAGAAGAAAGAATGGTTGATATAAATACTGGGAAAAACGACGAATCTTCTTAATGAAGACAATACCAACAACTTGTCAAGCCCTGTTAATGTTTAGTGGGGTAAAACGCACAATCGGTTTGCAGACACTCTTTGTTTTTACCGAAAAAAGAACAATGAATATCCGAGGACTCTAATGTAACATTCAGATGTTCTTTCACAAAACGGATGGCTGCCTTGATGGCTAACCAGGTATCGCGTTTGCAGCAGCGTGGGCCGCCCATACGGGCAACTTCAAACAAGGCTTCGGCCGTCATCAGATTGCTCAAACGCCATTCTTCTTTGGCAAGTGGACTGCTGTTTAACACAATGCTCATAAAAATTCCGGTGCCCACAGCAGCTCCGCAGTTACCACAAAAACCACAGGAGCCTCCGGGAACCATTTTGGCTCTTTCGCGGGCTATTTTCAACTTGTTGTTGATGAGTCCGCTCTGACCGGTCTTGTTGTAATAGGCCGTTATAAGGACTGCAGGAACCAGAAAATGATGTTCCGGCCCATGCATCTTGATCCCCCGACGATGCATGATGGCAGTGGCCATTGCAATTGGATTGATGCTATCACTGTTGGCGCAAAAAATTTCGACGAGATTATTGCCTTCTAAGGCATGACAGTTATCGCACACAAAATGACCCTTCACACAGCGGACAGTTGACATCACCGGGCTTTGACAAATGCTGCACGACATAGGTTCAGCTATCGTTAAATAAGTCAATCCGCTGCCGCAGAAGAGACATCCTTCAGCCGAGGTTGAAATTTGATCATTTTCGTTGTGCATTGTCAGTAAAAATAAAAAGTTCGGATAGAAATATCAGTATATCGGTTTGCAAAGGTAAGCCGGATGAAGGCTTTGCATCGGAAAAAGAAAATATCGGGTGCGCAAACTTCGCAAAAAGATCTTTTCCGGATGGTTTTCAACAGATTTTGAATCAGGAAACGGGTTGAAAGCTTAAGCCTTTTGTGGTTTATTGACTTAAAACCTTACTTTTGCGCCGAATTTTTTTGGTGATTCCCACCACCGATTAATAAAAAAAGCCACAGATGTCAAAAAATCTTGTCATTGTCGAGTCGCCCGCCAAAGCAAAAACCATTGAAGGGTTTTTGGGCAACGACTTTCTTGTAAAATCGAGCTATGGCCATGTGATGGATCTAAGCAAGACCCAGATAGGCGTTGATGTTGAAAATGGTTTTGAACCACAATATGAGATCTCGCCCGACAAAAAGAAGCTCATTGCCGAGCTTAAAAAGGCCGCCAAAGAGGCTGAAACAGTGTGGCTTGCGTCCGATGAAGACCGCGAGGGGGAAGCCATCTCGTGGCATTTGTTCAAAGCCTTAGGACTCAAGGAGAACAACACCCGCCGTATTGTTTTCCATGAGATCACCAAGACGGCCATCCTCAAGGCCATCGAAAACCCGCGCGATATTGACGTTAACTTAGTGGCTGCGCAGCAGGCTCGCCGTGTCCTCGACCGCCTGGTTGGTTACGAGCTCTCGCCTCTGCTATGGAAAAAAGTGAAGCCCGCCCTCTCGGCTGGTAGGGTGCAATCGGTGGCTGTGCGGCTTATTGTGGATCGCGAAGATGAAATCCGCCAATTCAAAATCTCCTCTTCTTATAGGATAACAGCCAGTTTCAATACTCAAGTGAATGATGTTTCGCACACCATTCTGGCCGAATTACCTGAACGATTTGCCACTCACGACGAAGCCATGACCTTCGTAAAAAGCTGTGTGGGTGCCAATTACACCGTAGTGGGGGTTGAGAAAAAACCCGGACGTAAGTCGCCTGCGCCACCCTTCACCACCTCTACGCTTCAACAGGAAGCCAGCCGTAAACTCGGCTTTTCGGTGGCCAACACTATGCGCGTGGCACAAAACCTCTACGAATCCGGAAAAATAACCTATATGCGTACCGACTCGGTGAACCTCTCGGACACTGCCCTGAACATGGCCAAAAAGGAAATTACCGAAAGGTTTGGCAAAGAATACGTCAAAACCCGTCGCTACACCACCCGTACCAAAGGTGCTCAGGAAGCCCACGAAGCCATCAGGCCAACTTATCTCAATCATCCAACAGTGTCAGGAACGACTGAGGAGCAGCGACTTTACGAACTCATCTGGAAGCGAACCATCGCCTCGCAAATGGCCGACGCCGAACTCGAACGCACCATCGTGGATATCCTTATCTCGACCAACAACAAGCATTTTATTGCCGAAGGCGAGATTATCCTTTTCGATGGATTTCTGAAAGTGTACCTCGAAAGCACCGACGACGACAACCATGAAGCAGCCGAAGGCATTCTGCCTCCGTTGTCGGATGGTCAGGCACTTAACCTGAATGAGCTGCTTGCTTCCGAGCGTTTTACACGCCATGCAGCACGCTACACCGAAGCCAGCTTAGTGAAGAAAATGGAAGAGTTGGGCATCGGACGACCCTCAACCTACGCGCCGACTATTTCAACCATCCAGAAAAGAGAATATGTGGTGAAAAAGGACCTTCCGGGCGAAAAACGCAGCTATCAGGTCATCCGCTTAGCCAATAACCAGATTAAAGAAAAGAAAGAAACCGAAACTGTCGGACAGGAAAAAGCAAAACTCTTTCCTACCGATATCGGCACTTTGGTGAATAAATTTCTCGAACAACATTTTGAAAATATTATCAACTACAACTTTACCGCCAATGTGGAAAAGGAATTTGATGATATTGCCGAAGGTCGAACAGTCTGGAATAAGATGATAGGTGATTTCTACGCTGGCTTCCATCGCCAGATCACCGAAACTACAGATAATGCCGGCAAATTTTCGGGCGAGAAAAAACTTGGTCTCGACCCCGAAAGCGGTAAGAATGTTTATGTAAAGGTTGGCCGTTTTGGCCCAGTGGTGCAGATTGGCGATACAGAAAGCGACGAGAAACCGCGTTTTGCCGGTCTTCGCAAAAACCAGAGCATGGAAACCATTACGTTGGAAGAGGCTTTGAAGCTGTTTGATTTCCCCAGAATTCTGGGCGAATACGAAGAAAAGGAAGTGAGTGTGGCCATTGGCCGTTTTGGCCCTTATGTAAAGCACAACAATGCCTTTTATAGTCTTCAGAAAACCGACGATCCGGCGGGTGTTGGTATTGAAAGAGCCATCGAACTCATCGAAGCCAAAAGAGAAAAGACAACACAAAGCGTCATCCGTGAATTTGAACAGGAGCCTGAACTGAAAGTGCTGAACGGCCGCTACGGGCCATACATCACTTTCAAGAAGAAAAATTTCAAAATCCCCAAAGGAACCGATGCCGCTGCCCTGAGTCTGAAAGACTGCATGAAAATTATAGATGACCCCGAGAATACCCCAAAAAAAAGATTTGTGAAACGAAAAAGCTGATTCCGGCAGTTGTTTTTAAACCTGCTATTTCTGTCAACTAATTATGAGCAGCATGGAAATCAACCTGTTTTTAGATCCTGTGAACCTGAGCGAACTTCCTGTTTCTGCCTCACGTCCCGGACAGCATCGAATGGTCGAAAAGATGCGAATCCACACCAACAAGTCTGATTTTCCCGACCTTTCCCATACCCAAATTGCCCTCGTAGGTGTGCTCGAAGAACGCCTTGCCGTGAACAATCTCGGTTGCAGCACCGCCCCCAACCATGTGAGGGCATCGCTCTATCAGCTTTTCCATCATTGGCCTCAACTCGAAGTGGCCGATCTGGGAAATATCCGCGCCGGACATCATGTGGACGACACTTATTTCGCTCTTAATCATGTGGTTGCATCGCTTATTCGTAATAAAATTATCCCTATCATCATCGGCGGAAGTCAGGACCTGACTTATGCCATGTATCAAGCTTACGAAAATATCGGGCAATTGGTCAACATCGTTTCTGTTGATCCTCTTTTCGACCTTGGGCAGGACGAAGAAAAATTTGATGCACAGTCGTATCTCGGACGAATTATCCTGCATCAGCCCAATTTTCTATTTAATTTCACCAATCTTGGTTATCAGACTTATCTCGTTGACCATTATGCAGTTGACTTGATGAACAATCTGTTGTTCGACGTTTACCGCCTTGGCCATCTCAAGTCGCGCATCGAGGATTGTGAGCCTGCCGTACGCAATGCCGACATTCTGAGTTTCGACCTTGCTGCTGTGCGTGCCGCCGATGCGCCTGGCAATGCCAATGCGGGTCCCAATGGATTTACGGGCGAAGAAGCCTGCCGCGTGGCACGTTATGCCGGACTGAGCGACAAAATGAGCTCTATCGGTTTTTTTGAATACAACCCCGTTTTCGATCAAAACCGTGTTACAGCCGAACTGATTGCGCAGATGATCTGGTATTTTTTAGATGGCGTGGCCAACCGTATGAATGATGTTCCGGTGAAAGACAGCCCCGATTTTGCACGATATATCGTGCAAATCGAAGGCCACAAAGAAGACTTGGTGTTTCTGCGAAGCAAAAAAACTGATCGCTGGTGGCTCGACCTGAGTTTTGGCCGCAATGATAGCAAGAAATACGAAAAACACCATTTTGTGCCTTGCACAAAGGAGGACTATGACCAAGCAATGAAAGAAGAAATTCCAGATCGGTGGTGGCAGTTTTTCCAGAAATTGATGTAAAACACCATTTCTAAAATGGCCAAACAAAAATATTATGTAATCTGGAAGGGACGCCAGACAGGAGTTTTTACGGATTGGGCCAGTTGCCAGAAGCTGATTGTCGGTTTCAAAGGTGCGCGATATAAATCTTTTCCTGACCGTGCTTCTGCAGAAGAAGCTTTCCGCAGCGGGCCGCCAAAAAAACTTGTAGATGATTGCTCAGAAAAGAATGACAGCACTGGTGCATCGGCTTATGAGCCACTTTCGGTTTGTGCTGATGCTGCCTGCTCCGGGAATCCGGGCGATATGGAGTATCGGGTTGTACATACCCTTAGCGGCGAAGAAATCTTTCGTAGCAGGGTTTATCCCATGGGCACCAACAACATAGGCGAATTTTTAGCTATCGTCCATGCCTTAGCCTGGATGAAACAAAACGAGGTGAAGCTGACCCTCTATAGTGATTCGGAAACGGCTATCCTCTGGGCGCGTAAAGGGAAAGCCCGCACAAAACTAGAACCCATACCCCAAAATGCCATCTTGTTTGAGCTGATT
>JBDHYV010000199.1:0-5277 GCA_039811545.1 Bacteroidales bacterium
TCGCTCAAGTGAAGTCGGAAAATATCGGTGGCGTTTACGGCTAACGGACTGTCAACATAAACCGAGATTTGCGGCAGCAAACCTTCGTTGTAAAATTTATTGAGCACAAACACAATTTCTTGAGTTCGCCCGATGGCAAACGAAGGAATGATAAGCTTCCCTTTTTTTTCAACACAAGTGTGCCGAACCACATCTAACAGCATCTTTTCAGCACCTTCAGAATCGTGATGACGACGGTTGCCATAGGTTGATTCGGTAATCAGGTAATCGCATTGCGGAAAAGGCGAGGGCGCGCAAAGTAATTTGTGTGTGGGGCGGCCAATATCGCCGGTATAACCAATGCGATGAATCTGTCCGTTGTGTTTCAGTTCGAGGCTGATGGCAGCACTGCCCAACATGTGGCCGGTGTTACTGAATTTTACTTTTGTATGCTCGTCAATTTGAAACTTCCTGTTCAGTGGCACGCCAATAAAGAGCTCCATGCACTGTTCGGCATCTTTTTGGGTATAAAGTGGTTCAACCGGCGGCAAGCCCTGACGAGCCCGTTTTTTGTTGAACCATAAGGTATCGTGTTCCTGAATAAATCCGCTGTCGGAAAGCATAATCGAGCAAAGGTCACGCGTAGCGTGGGTGCAAATCACCGAGCCTCTGAAGCCGTTTTTATAAAAGTAGGGAATCAACCCCGAATGGTCAATGTGGGCATGGCTCAGGATGATATGGTCAACCATCGTTGGTTCAATGCCGGGCTGGCGGTTAAGCCCGTCTGTTTCAAGTCCTTTGCCCTGAAACACACCACAGTCAAGCAGAATCTTCTTGCCATGATCGGTTTCAACCAAATGTTTACTCCCCGTAACCTCGCCTGCAGCACCTAAAAATGTGATTTTCATGTCGTGTTTTTATTTCTCAGATGGACAAAGATACAATCAATCCAAAAGAAGATGTAGGATGAATGCAGAGGTTTTTTCTAAACATTCGTTAATAGGTTTTTCTGTAATTTTGCTTTGAATTATCAAAACTCTTCATCCAATGAAAAAGCTCTCACGTTTTCTTGTTTTACTGCTGATTAGTCTTACTTACAATGCTCATGCACAATATATTACACCGGGTAACAGCTTGTCGCTCAGCCTCGATGGCCTTGTCGGACTTTCGGGGGGTGTGGTTTCATATTCAGATGGGGAATATCTGATCAACAACACGCTAACCCTTTCGGCCACCGATACGCTTCGCATCCAGCAGGCTGCGGTTGTGCGCGTTGTTTCGGGTATCCGACTCGAGGTGAAAGGCACCATCATCTCCGATCCTGCCGAAGGATTCGTGGTGTTTACGGCTGCCGATACGACCACTTCCGCCACCAACTTCAAAGGTTTCCGTTTTGAAGATTCACCAGCCAACCTTTTCCGAAACACAGAGGTGTCATACGGTGGCGGCATTCAGCTCATCAGCAGCCAGGCGGTATTCGAGAACTGTATTTTTCGCAAAAACGGCTCATCCAATGTGTCGGCAGTAATCACTTACAGCAGTTGTAGCCCTGTCATCAGCGGATGTTCGTTCATCGAAAATGCCCGCTCGGCCATTGGCTCAGGAGCAAATGTGCAGGGTTCACCGCAGATTTTGAATAATTTTATCTACCACAATACTGCCGACAACAGCAACCGTCCACAGATCAATCTTGGACCGGGTGCTGCCGACACCATTATAATTGTCGGAAATTACATCGAAGGCTATTATTCGATGGCCGGCGGTATCGGCATCAGCAATTTGGTCGGTGTCGGAAACACAAAAGTGTTTTTGAAGCAAAACTATATCCTTGGCAATCGCTATGGATATGCCCAGATTGGCAACAATATTGTGAGTGTAATCGAAAATAATGAATTGATTGACAATAATATACAGAATGTTCCGGCGCAAGGCGGCAGTGGTCTGAATTTTCAAGCTAGCGGCACTGGAAATACAGCTGTTGTTCGTCAAAACCGCATTAAAGGCAACCTTTGGGGGATAACCATTCAGGGGACGGCACAGCCTTCCTTTGGAACTGAATCGGCTTATGGCCAAAATGTGATTTACGAAAACGGGAACAGCGGACAAATTTATGATCTATACAACAATACTGCGCTGGATATCAATGCAATTGGCAACTACTGGGGAACCAACGATCCGGACGAGGCCGAAAATCATATTTTCCATCTACCGGACCAAGCCACTCTGGGTCTTGTCAGTTTCACTCCGCTGATGGAGATTCATCCGGTGATTGAGTGTTTTGTATTTCTGGCCAATGAAAATCCCGGCCTGACTTCCGACTGTGTAGGACTCATTGACCAGGCACAAAAAATGATTCATGTCGTTGTTCCGGCAACTGCCAACCTTGAGGCACTGATTCCTCAGATTACCCTTCCCCGCGAAACCACTTCCAATCCGCAATCAGGAGTGCCTGCTAATTTCACTGAACCTGTAGTGGTGAACGTTCAGACTCCGCATGGCGAATCAGCCGAATATTTGGTAACGGTGGAGGTGGAAATCGAAAACTTTACGGTAAGCTTCGTAGTAGTGGATCCCGATGGAAATGCAGTGAACGATGCGGTGCTGTTTTTCGATGGAGTTCAGTTGCCCGCCGGAATGTATGTAGTTGAAAATGTGATGCCCGGAAATTATCCTTACGAGATTCATCATCCACAGTTTGCAACGGCTTTCGGAACCGTTTTGGTGGAGGATGCCAATGTGGAAGTCATCGTTCAGCTTCAGGCACTCACCAATTCGCTCACATTTGTTGTCAGCACTCCGGGTGGTCCTGCCGAGGGTGCTTCGGTGCAATTGCAAGATTTCCCGATTCAAACAACGGATGCAAACGGGTTAACGGTGTTTCAAAATTTACCTTCCGGTATTTATATTTACAACATTTCAAAAGAACTCTTTGAGCCTGTTCAGGGAAGCGTTGAAATAGATAATCAGAATGTTACGGTGAATATCGTGCTTGAGCCCCTGACAGGCCTGACCGAGAATGAACATTCAGGCTTTGTGTTGATGCCCAATCCGGCCAACGACTATGTCAGGATTGAAGGAAGCCCAAAGCAGAGGATAGAGGTTTCTGTTCTTACTATTGATGGCAAAATATTGTTACAACAGCAGTTTGAAGTCGGCGACAATCGGCAGCTCAATCTTAGCCGACTGAAAAAAGGTGTTTATCAAATTGTGATGAAAGGCGAGAAGGAAAGCGTTCTGCGTTTGGTCAAACAGTAAGTATAGGCCTTAAATATTTTCAACAGCTTTCAGAAGCGCCTTGATTTCGTGGTAATCCGATTCAAAATACCAGTCGACGGTTACAAGCTGTGGCCAAGGTTGATGCGAATAGGTGAAATGTACGGTCTTTTTGGCTGAGCTATGGATTTCGCTGATTCCCGTTTCGTGAATCAGGGTAGCGGCGTTTTGGGCATTGACACCACTTCCTGCCATGATGCGGATGTGCTGTCCGAATTCTTTTTGAAACAACGCAATCTGACGCATCCCTTCCATAGCTGTGGGCTTTCCTCCCGAGGTCAGCACGCGTTCAACACCCAGTTCAACCAATTGGCCAAGCAAGGCCAATGGGTCGGCAGCCACATCAATGGCGCGGTGAAAGGTAACCGAAAGACCTTTAGCCGCATCTAAGATTTCGTTCATCTGCGAACGTTCGAGCCGGCCGTTTTTATCTAAGACACCCACAACAACTCCATTGAGTCCCAGCTCTTTGACGGTTATGATGTCGTTGAGCATCACATCCACATAAGCAGCCGTATAAACGTAGTCGCCCCGCCGGGGTCGGATGAGCACATTCACGGGGATGGCCACCCGTTCGCTCACCACTTTGAGCATACCGGCAGAAGGAGTGAGACCGCCGGCTTCGAGGTTGGCACAGAGTTCGATGCGATGAGCACCGCCCACAGAGGCGGCGATGGCCGACTCCAAACCATCGGCACAAATTTCGAGAAGGGACATCGGAAATGGTTTATGGTACAAACTTGAACAAAAAACCCCACGGATAGGCTTCAACCAATTTGGTTTCGCTCTGAACGGTCATCAAATAAGTGCGCTTCACAGTGCTGCGTGAGGAGAAAATGCCAATGCCGTTTTCGATATTGGAAAACTGTGGCACTTCCTGAATGATGGAATTGCTTGGCGCATTTACTTCGATATAAGTCGTTAGGTCATCGCCACCGGCCGAGATGTAAATATCTATTTTGCCCGTAAACCGTTTCACGTTTGGCGTATCCTGATCAATCACTGCGGCAAGCCGCCTGAAAAACTCGTCGCCCTGATAGGCTATTTCAAGAGTTTCGCTGCCGTTGGTGTTCTTGCTGGTAACGGTTCCCAGATTCCAGGTCATGGTTTTGTGAACGGTGTCTGCCGATCCGGGCCAAAGCTCCATGAAATTGAAAACCATCACTGCTTCGTGGCGGCGGGCGTTGGGGGCAGCTTTCCATTTGACAGCACTGGCAACGGTGGATGCAAAATTGACACGGTTGACCGGCTCCATAATGGCAAAATCTTTCACCACCTTGGTCTGGGCTTCCACAACTTTGTCGCCACGTAGAATACGGAGTGTATAAGTGGCTTCGGGATCAATGGCAGCGGTGGTGTAATAAACCTTCTGCTGCGGGAAATAGAAAATACTGTCGCCGGCAAGCTTGTTGTGAACGGTAAGGGTGTCTAACATGATTTCCGGAAGTGAAACTCCATTTTTTACACCTAAAAGCCTGGCATTCAACTTGCCCGCATACTGGCTCGAATCAGGGTTTTGTGCAATCAACAAGGCGTTGCCCGGCCCCAGAAAGGCTTTGGTGATTTTAATGAAATTTGTATCGGCTTTTGATTCAAGAAGACCGTAAACAATCGTAATATCTTTGTAATCAGCATAATTATCAACTTCGGTGCTGCATGAAAACATCTGAAGTATCACCAAGACAGCGAGTGTGTGAACGATAGAACGCATAAGCTTAATTATTGAGCGTGCAAAGGTAAGTAACAATCTTTGATTTGCACTTTCCGTAAAGCGAAAAGCCTGCATGAACAAGCCAAAGGCGTTTAAATACTCGCATAGGCCAATAGGGCAGTGTGTGTAGGCCTCCCATTTTTAGTGCGGTTCATAAGCAGACAATTTTCATTCTGTGATTCATTTTTAGCGAGCCGGAACTGGTCAAGGGTTTAGTGGAGCTGTGGTGGAGCCGGTGCGAACAGATGTTGTTTTGTCGAAAAAATAAAAATAGCACCATTTTACCGAGACAGGAATCATTTTCTCCTCACCAA
>JBDHYV010000200.1:0-5187 GCA_039811545.1 Bacteroidales bacterium
GTTATTTGACCGACGGCTTCGAATCGGGCAGCCTGAGCACCGCTTCGTGGAAAGTTGAAAACCCTGACAACTCCCTCACCTGGGAAGTGTTCAGTGTGAGTGGAAACGGAAGCTCAAAAGCAGCCGGCATCAACTTCAGGAACTATTACTCCATCTTACAGCGCGACCGCCTGATCTCCATGCCCCTTAACCTGAGCGGAATCTCGTCGGCCTATCTGAGCTTTGAACACGCTTACGCTCAAAATCAAGCTTACACCCAGGTTACCGATTCATTGATCGTGCTCGTTTCGGCCGACTGCGGACTGAGTTGGCAACGGTTGGCCGCATACGGCGAAAACGGTAGTGGCAATTTTGCTACACACCTCCCCACTTCTGAGACTTTCTTCCCCAAGGAAGCCGGCGACTGGTGTGGCAACGGATGGGGAGCCCCCTGCAACACCCTCGACCTGAGTGCCTTCGCCGGAATGGATAACGTACGCATAGCCTTCGAAACGGTGAGTTTCTACGGAAATCCTCTGCTGATTGACAATGTCGTGGTTTCGCAGTTTGTTGGAACACTAGAAAAACCTCACAGCCTGAAACTCCAACTTTGGCCCAATCCAACCAAAAACAGCCTGAACCTCAGCCACAATAGCGATAACAGATTCAATACACTGAAAATAAGCAACCTCGCAGGACAGGTCATATTGGAGCAATATGCAGAAAAAACTAGCAAAATCAACACTTCCAACTGGCCTGCCGGCGTTTATATCATCTCGCTGAGCAATGAGAATGAATCCATCAGGCAAAAGTTTGTGATAGAATAAATCCACCCGACAGTTTGTTGGACTTATGATGTTTAAATATTGAAGTTTTCGGCTGTGCAGAAAAACACAGCCGAAATTCGTTTTGGGCATAATCAATCCGTTCCAACTGTTTCATCAGCCAATGCACCTTTCTCTCCAGTGAAACCTTAGGAAATGGCAGACCAAATGCTCAGAAATTAACTTGTATTGTGGGATATTGTATTTTTATAGCAAAAATCAAGCTACGCCTTCATTACATAAGATAAACAGGCCAACATTGAAACAATGAACCACTTGTTACACCAAAACATCAAAGAATTGGCCAACAACATTACCCATCACAAGTCGCAGCCACGATTCATTGTACACACATTTTTTGTAAACTGATTCTGTAGTACCCCACAACATGTCGAATTTCAACGTTTTCGATTCATCATTCAGGGAGTTGCATATTGGCGATGTTTTCACACCGCTGAAATGGGCCGGGTTTGCCATTGAGCAATTCGACCTCTATTCAAAATGGATAGATGGCGCAACGGTTTTCGACCCCACCATGGGTGATGGAAACCTGCTTGAAGCCATTATCGTAACAGGTTTGGCAAAAGGCCGTACAATAGATAGCCTTCCGACACATCATCTTTTCGGCAACGAACTGAATACGAGGTACTTCAAAAGGTCTATCGAGAAATTTAAAATAAAATATGGTATTGATTTATCAGACAATTTCACAAATGAAGACATCCTGCGCTTAAAGCCGAGAAAATTCGATCTTATTTTTGGCAATCCTCCCTGGCAAAACTTCGTTGATTTGCCGGAGAGTTACAAAGAGCAAATTAAAAGCGATTTTTTTCGATGCGGCTTAGTTGCAAATCCCCGGCATCTTTTGCTGGGTGGGAGCAGAATAGAGTTGTCGGCGCTCGTGGTTCAAATTGCTATGAAAGATTTTTTGAAACAAAACGGAGAGGCCATACTGTTTTTGCCGCTTTCATTGTTTCAGAACGATGGAGCAAACAGCAGCTTCAGGGCATATCGCAGTGGCGAGGTAAACTTCCGGCTTGCAACGATTTTTGACTTCAATGGCATTGATGTATTCAGCAGCATATCAACTCGTTATGGATTATGCCATTTGATCAGGAATCAAAATACCTGCTTCCCTATTCCCTATTTACGAAATGAAAACGACCACTGGAAAAAGTATGAGGCAAAGCCGCTGTTTCACGAGACCGACCCATTGAGTATAATGTCGGTTGATGAAAGCCGCCATTTTCACAAAATCGAACCGATTGTAGTCAAAAAAGAATCTACCCCGCGCCAAGGAGTGAACAGTTGCGGTGCCAATGCAGTGTTTTTTTTCGACAAATTGGAAGTCATCAATGCTGATTTTGCCCTTGTCTCGAACAAACATTCCGGTGAGATTCTTCTACCCGCAAAATTCATCTTTCCTCTCATTACATCCAAAGCATTTACAACAGGAAACCCAATACCTTCAAAATGGGTTCTTATGCCCTATCAAAACAGTGGTAAACCATTGGAATGGAGCGAAATAAAGCAATTCACGGAACTCAGGCAATATCTCGAAACAACCAAAGATATTTTACAACGCAGAAAGGGGCTGATGCTCCACGCAATGCTCAGGCGCGGATACTGGTGGGCCATGTTGGGCGTCGGACAATACAGTTTTTTCCCTTACAAAGTGGTTTGGGAAGCTTACGGGAAGACCAGATTTAATCCGACAATATTCCATGGAAACTGGCAGGCAAACCAATCATTGCAAGCATTTATCCCGGTCAGAACTTTGGCAGAAGCTCAACGAATACAGGCGGAATTGTCAGATACACGCATCGAAAATTTTCTGCGTTCGTTCAGGATGGAAGGAACAATGAATTGGGCACAGCCCGGCAAGCTGAAAAAACTCATCAGATATGCCGACGAAGCACCCGGTAACGCTGATTGAAGATGAGCGTTTTGCTCCGGATTGAAATAAGGATGAATGCGATGGTGATAATGTGAGCAACTTCTATTATGACAACATATTGATTCTTAAATAGTTTGAAAGTTATGATCAACTACCCGTTCTAATTTTCCTCAGAAACCGGTCTCCCCTATTTTACTTTCAGAAAATTGCCTTGAGACCTAAGGTCGGAAGGCCGAGTCTTATCGCCTGAAACTGAACATCATCAGTCAAAGTCAGGCAATTTTCAAAGAAAAGATAGCCCAGACTGATGCCGTCACAGCTTTTTACAATACCTTTGTAAAGCAGGGTTCATTATTTTATCTTGCTCATTTTAAGCTAATTAATTATTTTAAGATGTTTTTGATCTTTGATACTGAAACCACGGGCATTCCACGCGACAAAAACGCGCCCTTCACCGATTTTGAGAACTGGCCGAGGGTGGTTCAGCTCTCATGGCAACTTCACGATGAGTTGGGGAAACTCGTCGAATCGGGAAATTTTATCATCCGACCCGACGGTTTCACCATCCCGTTCAATGCCGCAAAAATCCACGGTATTACCACCGATTATGCCACACAGCACGGCGTTGCTTTGAGCGAGGCATTGGACGAATTTGAGCTTGCACTCGAAAAGACCCATTATATCGTTGGACACAACATTGACTTCGACCGTAGCATTTTGGCGGTCGAGCATTTGCGGCTATCTCGCAACAGCTCCATGATTGAGAAGACACAAATTGACACTTGCAGCGAAACCACCGCCACATTTTGTCAGCTCCCCGGCGGCAAGGGCGGGCGTTTCAAGCTCCCCACACTGAGCGAGCTTCACCATCAGCTTTTCAAGGAGAGCTTCGGCAGTGCCCACAACGCCCAAGCCGACGTGGCCGCCACCGCCCGTTGTTTTTTCGAACTGCTCCGGCAGCAAGTGATGGGTATGGACAACCAGCTTCTAAGCTCCGATTTTTTTCAAATTTTCAAAGAGGCCAATCCCGAACCCTTTCGCCCTGCCCTCATCGTTACCGGACCGGCAATGGAGGAAACAACAGCCGAAAGCCCTATCAGTGAAACCATCCAAACCGAGCAGCAGGAGCAGTTCCACCGCTTTGCCCACCTGCGCACCCACAGCACTTATAGCATCCTCAATTCCACTATTGACCTGCCCGACCTCATCAAAAGGGCCATCGAAGAAAAAATGCCTGCACTCGGCCTCACCGACACGGCCAACCTGATGGCCGCATTTAATTTCATCACCAAAATTGGCGACTACAATATTGCAGAAAAAAAAGCCGTTGAAGAAGGCCGCCAACCCTCGGCCCATCACCTGAAACCCGTGCTGGGATGCGAGTTCTACATCTGTCGCGACCATACGGATAAAACCACCAAAGACAACGGTTATTTAGTACCCATTATCGCCAAAAACAAAGGCGGATACCAGAACCTGAGCATGCTCAGTTCTATTGCCACCACCGAAGGATTCTACTATGTGCCGCGCATCTCGCGCGAGGTATTGCTCAACCACAAAAACCACCTCATCGTTACCACCGGCGGCCTCTCGGGCGAGGTGCCCTCGCTCCTGCTCAACGTAGGCGAACATCAGGCAGAAAACGCACTAATTTGGTGGAAAGAACATTTTGGCGACGATTTTTACATCGAACTCAACCGACACGGCCTAGAAGAAGAAGATTTTCTGAACGATTTTCTTCTGAAAATGGCCAGCAAACACCAGATCAAATATTTTGCTGCCAACAACGTTCACTATCTCGACCGACAGGATGCCGATACACACGATTATCTGTTGTGCATCAAAGACAACAACAAGAAAAATGATCCCATCGGCCGCGGATACGGTAAACGCTTTGGTTTTCCGAACGATGAGTTCTATTTCAAAAGCGAGCAAGAGATGAGCCGCCTCTTTGCCGACCTGCCCGAAGCCATCGAAACCATCGGCGAAATCATTGATAAGGTGGAAGAATACAGCCTCAAACGCAATGTGGCGCTTCCCGAATTTACCATTCCCGAAGCCTTCGCTGACCCCGACAATCCCAAGCTGGGCGAGAGCAACTATCTGAAACATCTTGCTCAAGAGGGAGCCCAACAACGATACGGTGAGCTGACACAGGAGGCAAGTGAGCGGCTCAGCTTCGAGCTTGATGTCATCATCAATTCAGGCTACTCGGGCTATTTTCTCATCGTTCAGGATCTCATTGCCACTGCCCGACGAATGGGAGTATGGGTGGGTCCCGGACGTGGCTCGGCTGCCGGATTAATTGTGGCTTATGTGCTGGGAATCACAAATATTGACCCTCTGAAATATGGCCTGCTTTTCGAACGATTCCTAAACCCGGAACGCGTCTCGATGCCCGACATTGACATTGATTTTGACGATGAAGGCCGGTCAAAACTGATGGATTATGTCATTAACAAATCCGGGCAAAACAAAGTGGCTCAG
>JBDHYV010000201.1:0-5157 GCA_039811545.1 Bacteroidales bacterium
TCATCAAAAGCCATTTTACCTTCGGCTTTCATGCCTTCGGGGCATAATTCCATTGTGCCATTGAAACGCGTATTGCCAAAAATTTGATAAGGTTCATTGTTTGTTGCGAGCAGCATACGGTTGTCGGCTGTTTGCCAGTCCATATTGAGCTCTTTTCCTTCGCCAGGCGGAAAAGCCACCGGCCTTTCCTGAATACGCATCTCGTGCCGGTCGAGCAAGGCCGTTACCTGCGAAGGCGAAAAAAGAAAGTCTTTTGAAAAAGCATCCGAACATAGATAGGCAATGCGCCCCATCCCCCTGAAACCATTGTTTGACAGTTGGAGTTTAGTGTAATAGGTGGCCAAACCTCCAAACATCGGATAGCCATTTTCAGGCACATGATGCTCAAAACCAAGCGAATAGTCGTTCATCACAACTAAAGGCTCGCGAAACGACGGAAAAATTCCGCCCGAAACAAGGTAGCCGTTGAAGCGCAGGTTGCCCGTCGAGAAATTGTCCAAACTATCAATTTCAAAGGCATCCACCTTATAATAAAAGGTGTCGCGCCGCAATAGTCCGTCTTGTATATTTTTTTGATCGTAATAGACAAAGCTCTCGCTCTTGCTATTAAAGATAGGAAAATTAGGGAGGTCTTTGGCACCCGATTTATTGAAAGGCTCGTCAATGCGGAGGATTCCGGTGAGGTCGGATAGCACATTGCGCAGGTAGCGGAAGTTTTTCTGTTGGTCTATCTTTGGCTGTTCGCGCACCGGAACGCGAATAGCTATCGAGTCAATCTTAGAAAAATTGAGTTTAAAAGTACTGTACTCGAACGTCCCTGTTTGACTGTAAAAATCGAATAGTCCGGCTTTGACGAGGCCAGCAAAGACAAAATCACGGTCTTTTTTCAATATAATTTTCTCATTATCAGGAAAAAGCTTCACCCCCTGCACTTCGCTCAGGGTTATTTCGGCCATCCCATTTACCACAAGATCGTGGGTTGTGAGGTTAAGGACGAAATTGTAGGTAGTCTTCTCGGTTTTTGAACTAAAGCGTAGCACATCGTAATCCTGTTTTCCGTGAGGTGCGGCAGCCACAGCATCAAATCGTTTGCCAATCCAAGCTTTTTCTTCCTTTACATCGTACACCAAAAAGCCCTTCGCAGCGAGAGACAAGAGCTGGGCTGCCACTTGTTCGGGCGGTTTACGAAGGTATTCGGCCAAAAAACGCAAACTTATTTCGCCATTGGGAGCCATCTCATTTTTATAACGTGCAATGGCTGCTATAGGATTTTCTGCATCAATAAGTTGGAGACGGTCATATTCTTGTTTCGAGAAGAAATCGAGCGATTCGGCAGTAGAAATATTTTCTGTTTGCAATCCGGGTGCAGGCCCAAAAAGCATCTCATCTTCACCGATGTTCCAAAGGCAGGCTTCGGAAAAGATCGCCAACTGATGGTATGTATCTAAAAATGGACCGTCTGGAACACCCTTTACCGAGCGTATCAAACTGATCTGATGTCTGTTATTGTCGTATCGAAACCAGATTCCCGGATGAAAAACTGAATCGTTCTCGAGCGAAATAGTCACCGCAGCTTTTTCAGACTGGATGCGGTCTTTGGAAAATGATATCGTCTCCGAACGGAGTTGGAGTACCGGCTTTTTGTTACGGAAGAAAACAAGTTGCGCACGCTCCCCTCCCCTTGCTTTGCCCACGAAAGCACTTCCTTCGAGGGTGATGGCACCAATATAGCGACAATCCGGAAACAACTTATCCACTTCATAACCTGACAAATAAGATGTAAATTTTGGATACGCTGTTTTTTCGCCTGCCGGGCTGTTGAACACCTGCTCCTGAAGGCTCCCAAGAACCGGATAAGGGAAAAGATCGTTGTGGTGCAATACCACCGAATCGGCCACGAAACCGGAGGTTTTCAGGTCAATCTGATAGCTGCCCATTTGCACATAGGCAGCCTGAAGGTTGGTATAGCGCGACCAGAAGAGCTTCCCACCCGTGCCATGCCACTCATTCTTTCCAAAGAGCAATCTCCCCGAAGTGGCGACAAGTCGGGTGCTATCTTTTTTTGTAGCACCCTTTAAAAGACCGCTCGCCGTCATAAACAGTTGGCCATCAACACAATCGAATTTCCATCGGCTATCGTTCAAAAACCAAGAGACGGTTCCCTTTCCGCCTATCTTCTCAGATGTCATCCAATCGTATGCGGCATCGAGAAGCTGTTCCATCTCGGCCGGCCGACTTTGTGCAACAGTCTGGCCATAACAGTCGAGCCAAGCCTTCAAGTTGGCATCACCATCGGTGCTTTGCTCAACGAAACGAATAAAATTGATAAACGTGAGATACCTGTGTGCAGGCTTCAGCTTCTGCGCAACAGATGCAGCCAACAGCATGGCAATCTGATGTCTGGTATCACCACTCAATTTCTTCTCCCAGACCTTCAGGAAAATCTCAACTTCTTTCATGGCCTCATCCCTTTCGCGACCAGCCGACAGAGAGTTGAAATAAGACTTCAGCTCGTCAGGAAAAGTATCTGCCCGACCAGTGAAAGCCGATTTCTGCTGTGCATTGGCTTCTATTGAACAAAGCATCAGAAAAATAAGCAGGCCTGCGCCAAACATTGTGAAGCCCGTTTGAAAACAAGACCTGATAAAATTCAAGACAGCATCCATGTTATGTCAGGGCTAATTCACAGCCTATTTCTTAAACACAGCAGCAACCCATTGGTTATCAGATGTGTATCTAAGAAAGTCAAGATGCAACGCTGTGGCTTTCTGCCTGATGGCCGGCAGATCGGCCTCATAAAAACCACTCATCATCAGACACCCACCTTCATTTAGTGCTTTCACGTATGACTCCATATCGTTCAACAAGATATTTCTGTTAATATTGGCAATGACTACATCAAACCGGTGGGAACCGATAATGGAAGCATCACCGAGCACCACTCGGATATCATCAACATGATTCAGCACAATATTGTCGAGGGCATTATTGAATGCCCACTCATCATTGTCAACGGCCATTACTGTTGATGCGCCCATTTTCCGGGCCAGGATGGCCAGCACGGCAGTTCCCGCCCCCATATCGAGGACGCTTTTGCCATAAAAATCCATTCCAAGCATGAGTTTCATCATTTGAGAAGTCGTCTCGTGATGGGCCGTACCAAACGACATCCGTGGCTCGATAAGGAGGTCGAACTCGAACGAAGGATCGGGTTCGTGAAAAGGTGCCCTCACCCGGCAATTGGTGCTGATGACAGCGGGCTGATAGTCAGCCTCCCAAATTTCGTTCCAGTTTTTATCGGGCAACGGTTCGTTTTCCAGCAGTTTAATGGATTCAAACAAGCTGTCGCAAAGGATATTATCCAATTCAGCGGCATTATACTGTCCTTCGTCAACATAGGCCTTAAGGGTAGTTTCTTCTATGAGAAAACTATCGAAACCGATTTCGGCTAATTGTGCTGTGAAGATTTCGACAAGTTCTTCGTTGGCCGTAATGGCAAAGGAGAGTTCGAGCCAGGCCATTTATTTTGTGCTTTTGCAGATTTCGACAAACTCAGCGGCTTTGAGGGAGGCACCACCAACAAGGCCACCATCCACACCAGGCTGGGCAAAGAGTTCAGGAGCATTTTTCGATGTGCAGCTTCCGCCATAAAGAATTGTAGTGTTGTCGGCCACTTCCTGTCCGTAACGTTCGGCTAACAGGGTGCGGATATAGGCGTGCATCTCGGCAGCCTGCTGTGGTGTTGCATTGATGCCCGTTCCAATGGCCCACACAGGCTCATAAGCAATAATCACTTTCTCAAATTCATGTGTATCGAGATGGAATAACCCATGCCGCACCTGCCTCCTGACCACCTGAAAATGTTTCTCGGCTTCACGTTCGGGAAGCGATTCGCCCACACAGAAAATAGGAATAATGTTGTTTGCCATAGCCTGATTTACCTTGGCTGTGAGCATCTTATCATTTTCATCAAAATATTTGCGGCGCTCGCTATGTCCAATGATGCAATAGCCGATTCCCATTGAGCCAAGCATTTCGCCCGATACTTCACCGGTGTATGCTCCAGAGCTAAAAGCTGAAAGGTTCTGAGCACCAACTTTAAAGATGCTGTCCTGAGCATAGTCCGAAGCCATTTCAAGATAAGGGGATGGCGGGCAGATCACCACTTCGGTATCCAAGTTTATATCTTCCAGAAGGTCAATCAGCTCCTCAATAAGCTGTTCGGCCTCTTCGAAGCCAAGGTTCATTTTCCAGTTTCCTGCAACAATTTTTTTACGCATGACACTATTTTTTAAAGTGAGTATTAATATTTTGTTAACTAATTCTAATTCTTGGATCGAGCACGCCGTACACAATGTCAACAAATGTATTAATTATTATCAACATAACGGCAATGATTAATACTGCACCCATTAAAACGGGGAGGTCGAATTTTTCGAGTGCATCCACGATCACAACGCCTATTCCCTTCCAGTCGAAGACGTATTCCACAAAAACGGCTCCAGCCAGTAGCGAGGCAAACCAACCGGAGACCGCTGTCACTACCGGGTTCAAGGCATTGCGCATGGCATGATTCCAAACGATTTGATAATTTTTCAGGCCTTTGGCTTTTGCGGTTCGGATATAGTCCTGTGTCAGCACCTCGCGCACCGAAGTCCGCGTGAGCTCTGTTACAATGGCCAAAGGGCGTATGCCAAGGGTGATAGCCGGCAGGATAAGGTTTTTCAGGTCGAGGTGCGAGCCAAGCCCATAATGGTCAACGCTATAGAGGCTTCCAAACATACTTAGGCCGGTATAATCGGCCAGAAGAAAGGCAAAGACCCATGCAATAATTATCGCAGCAAAAAAAGAAGGCAACGACATCCCGAAAACCGTAACGACTAAAACAATGCGGTTAAGCCACGATTTGTCAATAGCTGCAACCACAGCCCCTAATGCGATACCACATAACATTGCGAACAAAATGGACACAATGGCAAGCACCAAAGTTTTGGGCAGGGCATCGGCCAGAATGGAAACAACATCGCGCTTACTCTGCCACGAAGTGCGCAAGGATGGCATTTTAAGTACCAGATAAGAACTGCCCAAAGGCAGTAGTTTGAGCATCTTTGTTGGATTATTTTCGTAAAAAACTTCACTTTTAGTGCAATCGGTTGC
>JBDHYV010000202.1:0-5130 GCA_039811545.1 Bacteroidales bacterium
CAACACATACAAGTGTTCAATCATAAAGGCGGTTGGCAGAGCCAGGCTAACAATGCTATAGCCGAACTTATTGGCTACGCCGATGGCGATGGGGATAAAAATCATGGCTCTCATTGTTTTGGACTGGAAGAGAAGTGCGCTATAAGTCATCACGCCGGTTAGCAATAGATAGAGGAGCCAAAAGGGTGTGTTTTGGGTGATGCCCAGATGTGCAAAAAAGGCGTTAATGCTGATCGAAGGTAGGTCGGTTGCTTCGAGACCTGCACCCAAGGTGTATGCTCCGGCCGAGAAAAGCATCAGATGCCAGGGGATGTCCACTTCGTTCCATTTCACCACGCCAATGCCGGGAAGCAATGCCACGATAGCACCTATGAAAGCTACGGAGGTAGCACTCACGCCGTGAAGCTTGTCAGTAGCCCAGAAACCTAAAATCAACACAAAGATGACTACCGCCTTCGTTTCCTGAAGGCTTATTTTGCCCAACTTGCGGTATTCTTCACGGAGCCGTTGCATTCCACCTTCAATTTGTGGTGTGCGTTGTGCTTTGGGCAGAGGAAAATAAATTTTCATGGCCACCACATATCCTAAAAACATCATCAGCAGCACAACCGGGAACATGGCGGTCATCCATTCGGCAAAATAAATGTTATGGCCGATGGCTCCGGCAATTAGAGCTGCTGCCAACAAGTTTGCTCCCGAGCCTGTAACAAACGAAGCAGCACCGATATTGATGTTGAGCAGGTTTTGCAAGACGATACTTCGTCCAAAATTGTTCTTCTCCTCACCGCCACGTGCACCATAAATGGCTGCAATTACCATAAATATAGGCAGCAATATGGCTGCTTTGGCTGTTGTGGCCGAAATGAACGCGCTCAGAATGAGATTGATGACGATAAAACTAATAAATAGCGAGCTTGCGTTTTTTCCAAATCGCAGGATGAACCACAGGGCAAAACGTTTGGCAACACCCGTGGCTACCAACATGCTTGCCAGCACAAACGACATGATGTTGAGCCACATGACTGGATGGCCAAGCTGTGCATAGGCTGTTTTTTCGGGCAGAACACCGGTGAGTACTAAGCTGATAATCAAGATGAGCGAGGTGAGATAGTTGGGAATTGACTCGGTGATCCACAAAACGATGGAAGCCAAAAAGATGCCTAACATTAAATGGTTATGCCGCGAAAATAGGGCAGGACCTGCTTTTTCCAACGATTTTCGTGCGCTTTCGGTAAGCAGCGTGGGGTCAATATCGTGTAAAAATGACAGGTCGGCCAAAAAACCAAAATAAAGAAAAGCACCAATGGAAACGGGAATGCCGCCGATGGCCAACAGCTTGGCTAATTTCGATTTGCTGCGTTTTGGAAGTTTCTCAATGCGGTAGTTGTGCATATCCAAGGGGTCGAAACCTGCGATGTTCTGCATATTAATAGGCTTGTTTAAGAGTGGTTTGGTGTAACGAAATGACGATGCTAGCAGTAAATGGAGAAAGGTATCCCGAAAGACTTGCCATCGGGATACCGTTGCTTCATAAACTACCAAGTTTTATAGGGTTGTTTCATCAGCATGGAATTGTAATAACGGACATCTCCTGTTACTTCTTTGCCAAGCCATACAGGTCGTTCAAACGATTCGTCTTCGGCAATCAGCTCTACTTCGGCCACGATAAGACCCTCGTTGTCGCCATAGAACTCGTCCACTTCGAAAGTGTGAGCACCCACTTTTACCAAAAAGCGTGTTTTGTCTATCACGCCTGGCTCGCAGATGGTGAGCAGATCGTCCACCTCGGACACCGGGATTTCTTTTTCCCATTCGTAGCGGCTTGCACCCGAGGCACTACCGATGCCTTTAATGGTGATGAACCCTTTGTCGCCTTTGATGCGAACCCTCACGGTGCGCTCCGGAACCGATGAGAGATATCCCTGGGTGATGCGTGTGGATTTGATGGCTGCCGACCTGAAGTCGCCTTCCACCAGAAATTTTCTTTCAATTTCCTGTGCCATGATTTAGTTTGCTAAGGGTTTATCAATCATTCCAATCACCCGTTTGATGGCTTGAAGATAGTTGATGTTTTCAACACCTTGTAATCCAACATCCTGAATGGTTTTTAAAATGTCGGCAACTTCCGTTGATTCGGAGTTGATTGTCACTACCCTGGCGCCGTTGAAAAGCACTTCGCCATACTCACAAATCGTGCCGTTGACCATATAGCCCAAACGTTGCTTATGAACTCTGACGGCGGCCAAATCGGGATGACGGCGTACTATTTCGATAAACTCGTCGTAGCTGACCAGATCGTTTTTTAGTTTGGGCATCTCAACCATAAAAGCTGTAAACACTTCTTTTTCAAGTGTTTCGGCTTTCATCGGAAACTCCCCTTTCATCAAAGGATTCCATTGTTCCAGCCCGTCAACGGTTTGAACATAGGTTTTGATATCCATTTTACCGTTACGTATCTTGGTGTTATTGACATCGTTTTTTGCGGAAAGGATATAGATCTCGTCAGAGTGACGTTCCCACACTTTTTCGGGAATTGGTTCAGAGAGACGGCTCATGCGGAAATGGGCATTGTCGAAATTTTGCCCAAAAGAGCGAAATTCAAACCTGGGTTTGGATATTTCGCCAATTTTCATTGTTGATTCTGACATAGTGTTAAACGAGTTGTGGGCAGTTTGAGGCAGCCCGGTAATTAATTCTGATTATTTGCGTAATTTTTTTGCGCTGTTGTTTGAGGTTCCTCGGGTGATGGTTTCCAATATTTTCCAGTTTTCGGAGCCGTCGGGTTGGCGGCCATAGGATTGTGTGACCGACAGGGCAGGAATAAGCACGTGGTCAATGAGTGTTCCGTCGGGCAGCTCAAACCACACTTCATCGCCACCGCTTCCGAGGCCAAATCCACTGGGGTCGGTGTCGTCCACCACAATCACATAGAAACCTTTGGCCGGAATAATGGCACCTGCCGGAAACAGTTTTTTTGGTTTGGTGCCGGTTTGTCCGCCATTGTCATAGATTTTGTAGCCTTCCAGATTAACCTCGGCATTGGTTCCGTTGTAAATTTCAATCCAGTCGGGGTTGTCGCCCGCACCTCTCGAGAAAGCTTCGTTCATCACCACTGCGCCAATGTTTGGGCCTGCATTGCTGTTGGGCAGTCCTTTGGTGATGGTTTCTAAAACTTGCAAATTGGCAGAGCCATCGGGGAATCGTCCGAACGACTGAGTTTCGGCAAGTGCCGGAAATTCAATTTCGTTGGCTAGGTTGCCATCGGGTTTCTCGAGCCAGACCTTTTCTCCTCCTGAGGCCAGGCCAAACCCACTGGGGTCGGTGTCGTCCACCACGATCACATAGAAGCCTTTGGCTGGCACGCTTGCACCTGTAGGAAATTCTTTCTTGGGTTTGGTGCCTCCCTGTCCGCCACTGTCGTAGATTTTCCATCCTGTGAGGTCAACAGCCGAATTCCCGTCGTTATAGATTTCAATCCAGTCGGGGTCGGCAATGGTTCCGCGGGAGAAGATTTCGTTCATAAACAGGGCTGCCACCTGCGGAATGGCATTGCTGTTGGCAGCTCCTTTGGTAATGGTTTCCATCACCATCAGGTTGTCAGTTCCGTCTGGATAGCGCCCGAATGACTGTGTCTCGCTGAGCATCGGGAACTCCATCTCATCGGCTATACTGCCGTTGGCTTTTTCGAGCCAAACTTTTTCGCCGTTGGTCGAGAGGCCGAAGCCGCTGGTGCTGCCATCGTCAACGGTGATGACCAGAAACCCTTTTGCAGCGATATTGGTACCGGCGGGAATTTCCATTTTTGGTTTGGAGCCTCCCTGTCCGCCGCTGTCGTATATCTTCCAGCCGGTGAGTTCAAAGGAGGCATCGCCATCGTTGTAAAGTTCAATCCAGTCAGGTTGTTCAACCGTGCCACGCGAGAAGATTTCGTTAATCACCACCCGGGCGGTCTGTGGAATAAGGTTGCTGTTGGCTGCCCCTTTGGTGATGGTTTCAAAAATCTGATAGTTGTCGGTTCCGTCGGGGTAACAGCCATACGATTGGATAGCAGTGAGTGCCGGAAAAGACACTTCTTTGGCAATGGTACCTTGAGGTGTTTCGAGCCAGATGGTTTCCCCGTTGGACGAGAGTCCGAAGCCCGTTTCGGAGGCATCGTCCACTACAACTACCAGAAATCCTTTACTGGGTATTACCGATCCGGCCGTGAAGGTCTTTTTGGGTTTGGACCCCGACTGCCCGCCGCTGTCGTAAATCTTCCAGCCACTGAGGTCGGCATCATAAGGCGAGGCGTTGTAAATCTCAATCCAGTCGGGATTTTCGGTTGTTCCTTGAGAATAGATCTCGTTGATGAAAAGGTTGGCTGTCGGCAAAAGGGAGGAATTAGCACTGCCTTTGGTGATGGTGTTGAGGATTTCCCAGTTTGAGCCGCCGTCAGGCACCCTTCCGTAGGATTGAGTGGGCTCAAAGCTGGGGAAGCTGACGTTGTCAATCTGGTTGCCTCGGTTGTTGTCCAGCCAAACTTGTTCGCCGGCACTTGATAGGCCAAATCCGCTCTCGCTTCCATCGTCCACTACAATCACAAAGAATCCATTGGCGGGGATTTTCGTTCCTGCGGGGATTTCTTTCTTGGGCTTGGCTCCTGTCTGTCCGCCGCTGTCGTAGATTTTAAAGCCACCGATGTCGGCTTCCGAATTCGAGGCGTTGTAGAGCTCCACCCAGTCGGGTTCTTCAGCCGTTCCGCGCGAATACACCTCGTTGATAAGTACTAAAGGTGCGCCAATAGTGTAGGCAGCCGGACTTGCCGGAGCGTCTTTTGGTACAACGCTGCTCAGCCCTCCATTGTTTATGGCTGTTACATAGTATGTTACAATGGCGCCATCATCTTGTCCGGGGATTTGTCTGCCGTACAATTGTGGGTTTGACGAGGAATTAATCATCTCCACCTCGGTATAGGTGCCACCGTTCACGGCATAGCTCAGCTTAACGCTTCTGATTCCGTACAAATCGGTTACTTTGACGATGACGGTTACCGGCTGGCCGGCGATGGGAGCCAGCGGATCAATGGCGAGATCGGTTACCGAAGGTGCGCCTTTATAGAGTTCATCTTTTACGCAGCCGCTCATTAACGTT
>JBDHYV010000203.1:0-5095 GCA_039811545.1 Bacteroidales bacterium
TCTTCAAAATAAGCTTTCCTTGTAGGTCGTGAACAATGAGTTCATAAGTACCTGAAAAAGATGTTTCCAAGAATAGTATTTCACTTGCGGGGTTTGGATAAGCCTTCAAGCTGTTGCTTTCGGCTTCAGCAATTCCGACGAATTCATCGAAATGGAACTTCCATACCGTTGCCGAAGGTGCAACGCCCTGACTGCCATCTGCAACCGGGATCACTTTCCAGAAATTATCCACAAAATAGGTATAATTGAAGTTGGGATGGTTGATCAATTGCAGGGCAAAATGAGTTTGTCCGGCAGCATAGTTCCGCTCGGCCACAGGTACTGACCAGGCGACAAGGTTAGTGTCGGCAGCGGCATAAATAAGAAATTTCGTTGGAAGGCTATGAGCAGGCTCAGGAACAAAATCCCAGCCTAAGTTCACTTTATGGTCGCCGGCAATCTCGTGCAGTCCGCCATTGGGAGGGGTTGGATTTTCAACTGGATTGGGCCATGGGATAAGCTGTGTCGTAAGCTGCCACAGTTCAACTCCCGTAGCATCGGGGCCGCCGGAGGCATTCACCGATGGCACAACCTTCCAGTAATAAGTGGTGGCATAGTCTAAAGGAAATCCGGTCAAAGAGGCCGAATAGTTTGTTTGTCCCGTTACGAAAGGCGTCCAGCTCAACAAGTCGGACTCAGTTAAATTAGCAGTCAGGCCGATATAAAGTTTAAATCCGGCCGGAAGCGTGTAATCAGGCTGAGGCGTGAAACTCCAGCCCAATTGTCCGAGATTCACGGGAACTACACTGTTACCATCGGGAATTGGATTGGAAGCGGTGTTGGGGTATGGATGAACATAGATTTCAGTTGTAAACTGCCACAGTTCAACTCCCGTAGCATCGGGGCCGCCGGAGGCATTCACCGATGGCACAACCTTCCAGTAATAAGTGGTGGCATAGTCTAAAGGAAATCCGGTCAAAGAGGCCGAATAGTTTGTTTGTCCCGTTACGAAAGGCGTCCAGCTCAACAAGTCGGACTCAGTTAAATTAGCAGTCAGGCCGATATAAAGTTTAAATCCGGCCGGAAGCGTGTAATCAGGCTGAGGCGTGAAACTCCAGCCCAATTGTCCGAGATTCACGGGAACTATATTTTGCCCATTCGAAGGAATAGGTTGAGTTGCCGTAGCAGGATACGCATGGCTTATTTCGTCGGCTCCGATATCGGGGGTTGTGGCATCGCGGGGCATTCCGTCATAATCAACGTCCACCGCGAATGGCTGCACAATGGGTTGTGCATTGGCACGTGCCTGGGTTACAGAAGATACATCAATATGCAAATCGTCCTCGGCCACAAAAGGCACATCTTCGGTAAAGCTTTGCTGATCGAAGTTGATCGCACGTGCTTTATATTGTTCAAGTGTCTGGTCTTTTCCGGGGCTTGTGTTGTGGTGTCCGTAGAAAATAAGGTGATTATCATCAGGGATTCCGCCGTAATAGATGTTGTTATCGGTGCTTCCCATCACATTGCTCAGGCTGGCCGTGCGTTTGTAGAAAGCAGCGGAAATGCCGGTACTTCCAGCCGGCAAAGTCGTTTTGTTCACAAAAATATTGTTACGCATTTCCACAGGGTCGCTGTTGTTGTAAATGGTAAAAGCCGCCGAATGATGGCTGAGGTTGGTGGCCTCAAACTCGATGAAAACGCTGTTGTAATATACCCTCGCCAAGCTATAAGTTCGCACGCTGATGCCGCGTGTCGCGCAATTTCCGCTGATTGCCGATGCAGGTGCAGCAATGCCCGAAACCATGTTGTTGTAAATGTTAGCCTCGATGGAGGTACCCAGCACCATGATACCATCGGCTGCATTGCCGCCGCCTCCCGTAGCCGTTACATTATGGATTTTATTGCCATTGATATGATAGACCGCTTTTCGGGCGCTTATATAAATCCCATAAATACTTGTGGTAGCACTGGTCAGGTTTTCAATTGTATTTCCTGAGATTTCAAACTCGTTATCTAAGTTAGCCGTTGGGTTGCCGCTTGCCGTAGAAATTCCCGCCGGTGCTGCTGTGCCACTTCCGAGGCGGGTCAAGTCGCGGATGGTCGTGTTGGTCAGGCTGAAACCGTTTTGATCCTGAATAAAAACGCCGGCCATCACTATGTCGGTGATGAGTGAGAACCCTTGCCCTTCGACACCTATCTTGTTTCCAACTCCCATCAAAGCAGTATTGCTGTTACCACCATCAATATTATATCCAATGGTAACATTACTTATCTTATTGTTATAAAAGTGGTTATAGTGATTATTTCCATCAAAAACGGCAGCAGCAGGCGAGGCCGACACCTTGACACCTTCTGTTTGGTTCGGATTGAGCTTGTTCAGACTAATCTCCACATGACGTATGGTGTTGTGGTGAGCACCATTTTCAGCGCTCGCATTGGTCAACCAGATACCATATTCCATGTCGGACGAAAGATTGTTGATGATGACTCCTTCAATGGTGTAATAGTCAACCCCACGAAGCAAAAAGCCAGCATCAGCATTTGATGCGGTTCCGAAAAATTGAATTTGCGGTTTGAGTCCGTTGCCGTCCCAACCTATAAACACTGGTGATGCCTCAGTTCCCGAGGAGGTAAATTCTATCGGCTCCGAAGTAAAAATGCTTCCACCCTGAAGGTGAAAAGACACACCCCCCTGCCCTATTCCGTATAGGTTAAGAGAATCGGCTATTGACTGTAAATCAGGATAATGATCAGAAGGCACTTGCCTGAAACCCGATAACTGGGCATAAGATTGAAGAGCAAAAACGCAAACTATCAGGCATAATGTAAAGTGTTTTTTCATTTCTGTTTGGTATTGATTGTTAACAAAGGTACAAAATTCGTGGAGTAAAAAAAGAACTACCTATTCCAACAAAAATTCAGCGACTTTCTTTCTGGTTTTCATTTTCAGGCTAAGCAAAAAAAAACTTCCCCCTGCACTCAGATGGCAGGAGGAAGTTCAATGAATCAGCCTATGGGCCGAAGCAGGAATTATTTCACAAAGATGATGCTTCCCTTAGCATTCCAGGTTTTCAACTGACCTTCGAGGGTAATGCGGTAGAAGTATTGTCCGGCATCGCGCAGATCGGTACTATTCAGCATCAGTTTCTGAGCTCCGGCAAGTTGTTCGCCTTCAAGCAAGGTTTTCACTTTTTGTCCGAAGTAGTTGTAAATCGTAATATTCACCTTGCCGGCTTCCGGAAGCACATAACTGATGGTTGTGCTTTCGTTGAACGGATTCGGGTGGTTGCTGTGAGAGAGCGTCATATTGTTCATTTCACCAATTCCGGTTGCACCCGTTTCGATGTAAGGTGAGTGGAGTCCGATATTGATCACATTGGCATTGACATCGGCAAACTCAACACCTTCGAGCAGTTCGAAATAGCGCTGTCCCTGATGTAATTCGCCTAAGACCCTTGCCCTGACGAGGAGGAGGTTTTCGCTTTCGTTGAGCGAACGTCCGTTCTGATCGAACCAGGCAATGCGCACTGTTCCTTTTTCCGAATCAATGTATTGAACCGGATAGTCTTCAACGCCAATCACTTCAATCACTGATGGGTCGTAGCTCAAACCAAGAGTTACTGCGCCTAAGGTTACCTGTTGATCAACTTTCACAGGGATAAGCACTTCATCTTTCGGTTCAACGCTAATCACTCCCTGATAGTTGAGTGCCTGCGCAGCTTTGGATCCGGCAGTCGGAACATAGCTTACGTTGAGGTCGCCAGTTGCCACAAAGTAGATGTTAAAGACGTTGAGACCATCGTTAAGATTAGTCAACAATGCTTCGTAATACACTTCTGTAGCGTTTGTTTCGGGTTGATAAGTGCCCATCGGGCTAAAGACAGTTTGCGGCGCAACCGGATACGATTTCAGGCTGTGGTCGGCAAGCTTGGTTGTAGCCAGCTGGAAGTTGTGTGCTCCACCGGGTAAAGGGCGATAAGCAGGATTGCCAGTCATGGCATATTGCAGCAGCAGCGCATCCACTGCAGAAAGGCTGTTGCTGTTGTTGATATCGGCCACCTTAGTAAACAATGGGGTGTAGTTTGTTGGGGTCGGAGCAATCCAGGGCAATTGTGTAAGCATGGAATTGTTTGCAGTCATCATACTGATAATGAGAGCATCAGTTGAGGTTGCACCTCCCCAGTTGTTCCATGTCCAAACATTACCGAGTTTATTATCGGTAGCTTCTTCCCAAATTCTCAGTTTATAGTCTTTGCCGGATTCCACACCAATATATTCGTAGTAGCTCTGTAGGCCGGTTTCCGGGTTATAGGCTACCAGCTGGCGTTCGCCAATCGGATCCTCATCTTCGAAGAGCTGAACGTAGAACACACTGCGGTTATTCGGCGACTGGATTAGGGTTTCGTTGGAATTGAAATACTTGAGCTGTCCGGCAATTTTAGCAGTTGAGCTAAAGTTTGCATAGATTGCTTCGTAGCATTCGGTGACTGTATGCTCATAAACAGGGTCCGTTGATAAAATAGCGCCTGTTACACCTTTCCAGTTCAGGAATTCCCAACCTGGAGCTGGCGTAGCCACGAGGATGGCCTGTGTACCAACAGCATAATTTCCGGTGCCGGATACAGTACCGCCATTCACCGGGTTAGCGAATACTTCAAGGAATGGGGGCAACACTTCTATTTCGATGGTGTTGGATGTAGCAACAGGCTGCACAGCACACGGATGATTAGAGGTCATCACCACCTGAAGCAGATCTCCATTGAGCGGCACATAGGTGAAAGTGGCGCTGTTACCGCCGGCATTTACGCCGTTCACTTTCCATTGGAACGAAGGATCACTACCGCCATTTTCGGGAGTTGCCGTGAAAGTCACCTCCGTATCGTCGCACACGCTCAACTCACTGGCTGTGATGCTTACACCGGCAGTCAGGTCGGGGGTAACATGAACAACAAAAGGTGAAGAAGTGGCAGGATTATTCAATGCACATCCAATACTTGAAGTTAGCACAACGGTTACAACATCGCCGTCAACAGGAACGTATGCAAAATGATCGCTGTTGGTGCCGGCGTTCACTCCGTTTACTTTCCACTGGTAGGCAGGATTGAGTCCACCGTTG
>JBDHYV010000204.1:0-5077 GCA_039811545.1 Bacteroidales bacterium
GAACTCAAGCTTGATATCTTCTTTTGTTTTCATGCAGCAAATATACAAATATTGCTGATATAATTGGAACTTAGCCTTAAAAAACTATTACACAGGCTATCGGGCAACAGCTCATTATATTTCGGCCGTAGTTGGTTTACCTCAACACGAGAGAAAAGCCACTATTTCACTATTCCCCAATCCGGCGAAAGAAAGTATCCATTTAGCAACCACCCTACCCGAAGAAACTATGATAGGAGTTAAGTTATTTAGCAGCGACGGACGATTTGCAGCCTGCCTATACGAAGGAAAGGCTCAACTCTTACCTAAGCAGATTTCTACCGGACATTTGCCCAATGGAATATATTTCTGTACGATTCAGACACAGTACAATACCGAAACAATTAAAATAATTATCAACAAATAACAACAACTATTAAATCTTTACAACATGAAAACACGTCTAACCTCCCTGAAGGCATTTCTGGTGCTGATCCTTCTTGCCTTCAGTGCTGTGGTTTACAGCCAGCAACCACCAACGATTGTCATTAATCAGCCGACGGCTCCTGGAATTTTTTGGGAAATCGGTTCCACAAAACTTATTTCATGGACGAGTAATTTCACCAAGCCTGTGAATATCGAGTTAGTGGATTATACTGACATCAATAACCCTCAGTTTTTGATGATTGCAAGTAATGTATCAGGCTCAACCTATCTATGGTATATTGACCCACTTCTCTGGCAACCTGGAAACAAGTACAAGATTAAGGTAAGCAGTATAGTAAACGTTGATTATCAGGCCAAAAGCATTGAGTATTTTTCGTTGGTAACATCGCTGCCGGGAGCCTATATCAAAGTGGAACAGCCCAATGCGCCGGGAATCACCTGGAAACAAGGCAACACTTACGTCATTTCGTGGGAAAGGTACAATATCCCAGGGAAATTTAAAATTAAACTCCTTGATTATTCTGCGGGAGATCCTCCGGCAGAAACCCTCATTGCCAGCAATGTTGAAGGCTCGACCTATAACTGGACCATCCCGCCAACTGTCGTCAATGGCAGCAAATACCGTATTCGTGTAATCAGTGAGACTGATCCAACGGTGAAAGACCGTAGCGACAATGACTTCACCATTTCTACAATTCCAGCACAGGGTGCCATTGAAGTGCTGCAACCAACCGAAGCCAATATCGAATGGCTGAAGGGTGAGACCTATCTCATTTCATGGCTCGGCAACTTTACCGATCCGGTTGATATTGAGCTTGTGAGCACCGTTCCGATTGGTACCGAAGTCATTGCATCAGATAAAGGCAGCAATTACACCACATGGAATCATGGCGACAACAAAGGAACAGGATTCCAGCCATGGAATATCTATTCTGACAATGCCGGAGGCACCTCAATGAATACCATTGCCAATCCGGCTACAGGCGGCATCACCGGAATGGATCCCCAATCATTCGCACAAAGTATTTCCATTACAGGCTCACCCGGCAATGTCAATGTTTTTGCCGAACGCAAATTCGTCACACCTCTTGCCATTGGCAATACTTTTTCAGTAGATTGGGCAGTGAATCAATACAATGGAAGTTGGCAATGGTTCAGTCTGACACGACCTGCAGGTGGGTACTTCGGCCCAAGTCTTGAGACTGCTGACAACAAAATTTTATTTTATTATTCTGATAATGATTTTGAAACCATCTTCAACAATCCGGGCACCAAAAAAATGAATTTCAAATTCACCCTTGTGGATGCAACCCACATCAAAGTGGAAGCAACAGGTCGTGATGGTGTTGAAACATGGAGCAAGACATACACCACACCGAGCATCCCGGATGGTTTGTATTTTAATGTGAACAACAACGCTACTGTCAGCGACCCGCAGAAATTCAACTATTTCGACAACCTCAAAATCACCAAGCCTGTCTATGTGGCCACCCTCAAAGCTGGAGCCACCGGTTCCACCTATCTATGGACGGTGCCCAACGACCTTCCCACAGGCACTTACTACAAGATTCGCGTTTCCGATGCATCACACACCTATTCTGACGAAAGCAATAACCTTTTCGCCATTGTTGACCACAATGCCAACAGTTATGTAAAACTCGAACAGCCCAACGTCGGCGGCATTGAATGGATCAGAGGCACAGCACATCTGATTTCATGGGATTCCAATGTCCCCGGAAAATCCACGATCTATTTAGTCAAGGGAGGCGTTGACCAAAGCCCGGCTTTAGCAACCAATGTTGAAGGCTCTACCTGGGTTTGGAACATCCCTGCCAGTACTTATCCGGTGGGCTCAGACTACAAAATTAAGGTGGTAAAAGGTTCTGTTTCAGGCGTTAGCGCAAACACGTTCAAACTCGTTGACTATGCAACCGGCGGCACACTCACCGTCAACCAGCCCACAGTGGCCAATTTGGTATGGCTTAGAGGGCAATCTTATCTGATTGCATGGGAATCCAACTTTATGACAGGCCCTGTCAATGTTGAACTCTACAAAGGTGCTACGAAAGTGAGCGACATCGCCACCAATCATCAAGGCTCAACCTGTATCTGGACTATTTCACCCACCCTTACCCTTGGCAACGACTACAAGGTGAAAGTGTGTGCAAACAACGGCACTGTATGCGATTTCAGTGACAATGCTTTCACTGTTGCCGACACCCCCGGCGGCAATGTTCAAGTGCTGCAGCCTAACGGAGGAGAATACCTTTCAAGAGGCACTTCTTATCTTATCTCATGGATTGACAATATCCCCGAAAACGTCAACATCCTGCTTATCAACGACATCACCAGCACCACTGAAGTACTGGCATCCAATGTTCTTGGCACAACCTGGATTTGGAACATCCCCTTGTCACAGGCTCTTGGCAACAAGTATAAAATCAAGGTCAGGAGTATCTATTCCGACCTTATCAGCGACCTGAGCGATGGTTATTTCACCATCTTCGACCAGCCATTGTATGCAGTTTATCCGAATCCGGCACAGAATCATCTGAACATCCGTTTTGATGATAAAGCCAACTTGGAATATGTCGTACAGCTTAAAGACCGTTTCAACATTCTCATCTTCGAGCATAAATTCAACGCTTCGGACCTGAAAGAACTCCAGATTCCAACCAGTTCACTGAGTAACGGAATTTATTTCCTCACCATCACCACCGAACATTCACGAGAAACACAAAAGATAGTGGTTCAGCACTAATACGAGCTTGTTCACATCAAAGAAGGCTGCCTTTCGCGGGGCAGCCTTCTTTTTTTTTTTAAACATTTAAACTCCGTGGCTATTCAACAGCCCACCTACTGTTCCAGGCTTAATGGACAAAATTTCTGAAAATTTTATCGTTTTCTCTTGATTTACAGACAAGAACATTTTTAATTTTGTAATAAACTGATCAGCAGGGTTTAACCAGTATTTACGGAATAGCTTTCTTGTGTCCTTCACAATTATAAAACCAAATTTCTGAAAACTGTAACCCATAAAAAGTTTAAAAGATGAAAAAGCTCCTTTTTTCCTACGTAATGCTTGTCTTTGTTTTTACATGCTGTAAAAAAACCGACAATCCAACTGACGATGGCAAGATGGATTGGAACGCTCCTTCTCACCCTTATATGGCTCCAAATGGGAAAAACAATATTCATAACGATGCGTATATGACCGATGTTTACACCATCAAAGGGCCTGAAAGTGGAGACCTTAACGTGACGATGTCGAACATTGGTAAATTAGGCGGCACCATTGCATTTAACAGTGAGAATAAAATCATCACTCTTGGAATCTGGGCTGATGGGTCAAGGGCATTATACATCCTTGATCCGGAAAATTTAGTGATTTTGGATAAATTTGATCTTCCTACGGGGACTCTGAGCGTTGCCGGTGGTGGATATTTCTATTTAGATCACAATTACCGGGCTGTGATTCCAACTGTTGACAAAAGAATTTTCATTATTGGAACCTCAGGGAATCCGGCGAAGTTGACCTTAGAAAAAGAATACAACCTTTCAAGTCTGCCTGACCCGTGCATTCTCGCATCGGTTTTGCCGGATTGGAATGGCAACTTATGGTTTGTAACAGCAGAAGGCATTGTCGGAGTGGTGGGCGATAATAATCTGAACACCTTACAGTTATCTCATCTCGATTCGATAACAAATACCGTTGTCAACGAGCCGATTGCAAATTCATTTGCCATAGATGAAACAGGAGGCGTTTTTATCGTGTCCGATTATGCCTTATACCGATTTGAACTTAATGGTGCTGGACAACCCGTTGTGGTGTGGAGAGAAGAATACGATAGAGGTACGATGAAAAAGCCCGGCCAGCTTTCATTTGGTTCGGGCACAACTCCAACCTTAATTTCAAAAGATTACGTTGCGATAACTGACAATGCGGAGCCACGGATGAACGTTCTAATCTACAAAAGAGCGAAAAACATCAGCTCAAATAGGTTATTATGTAAAGTACCCGTCTTTACAAGCGGTGCATCATCAAACGAAAATTCGTTGATTGCTTTTAACAATTCAATCATCGTTGAGAATAATTATGGGTATTCGAATCTTTTCAATTTTGTAGGTCATCTTTCCGAGCCGGGTTTATGCCGCATTGATTTTCGTGCAGACGGAAATTATTCTATCGCATGGACATCGAGTCTGATTATTCCCTCAGTAGTTTCAAAATACTCTTCGGCAAACAATTTGATTTACACTTATACCAAAGATACCGAAGGATGGTATTTCACGGCTGTTAACGCGACCACGGGACAGGTTGCTTTCCAAAAAAAGGTTGGGCCGGATGAGATTATCTACAACAATCATTACTCAGGCATTGCCATTGCACCCGATGGCACGGCTTATGTCGGCTCTCCCAAAGGAGTGATCAAATTTTCTAAAAAATAACATTCTAAGTCTTTTGCAAAACAATATAGGGAGATATTGGACAAGATATGCTGTGGACAACCTTGATGCTCTTTTGTGAACTCCTACATGGTTGAAAACAAAGAATTAACCACAGAGGAGACATCGAAGGGTGAAGATGCCAAAATTCAAATTTTACAAAAAAAGCTGCCTATAAAAAACAGGCAGCTTTTTAATTTGGTTT
>JBDHYV010000205.1:0-5068 GCA_039811545.1 Bacteroidales bacterium
GGAAACTCACCCCGGCTGTCAAGCCGGCTTTCAGTGTATTTTTTTTGTTTACCGGAAAATTTTTATGGTAGTCGAGCATCACCACTAACCCTTTCCCATTGTAATGATCCGCACTATCGGGAGTAATGGGCATCACATATTTGATAAGAAGGTTCATTTTTTGGCCGGTGGTCGAGAAATAGTTTTTGTCATAAGAATCAATGGCCCAGCTTGCATCGGCAACAAAGGTCTGGTTGAAGCTGTCATCGAAAACAGGATTTCCGAAACCACTTTTCAGGCCGGTGCTTTCTAGGCGTGCACCGATACGGAAGCGCATGGTGTTGCGAAATGTCCATTGGCCGAAAGCTCCCAGATTGTATTGGTTGAAGCTAGCTACATCCTCAATGAGGTCTTTAGTATAAAAGTTCATCCTTAGGTTTAGGCCGGAAGCATGAAATCCAAACCCAGGTTTATGGCCGCGGTCAACTATGAAAAGTGCCTTTAGCCTAGGGTTTTCGCCAAGATTCAAATCCGTAAAAAGCTTCGACCCTTTGATCCAGACGTTTTTAAAAGTGGCATTCAAAAGCAGCCCGACTTTGTAATCCGAGTCGTAATGCAGCCCCATCCCGAACATCCCGCTACTGGCCTCGTTCACTTCAAAAACCAGGCAAGCGCCATCGCCGTCAGGCTCGAAATAGAAATTTAGTTGATCGAAAAAACCACTTCCGTAAGCACGTTTCACCGATACCAACACCTCATCGAGGTGAATCCATGATTTAGGACGAATCTCTAACACGCCTTCGAGAAACTCATTTGACACCTTTTTCAGTCCTTCATAGCGTATCTGTGAGATGAACAAAGAGTCTAATGGACTGGCATTCAATGAACGGTTTATTTTAGGGCGGATTTGGTTGAGCGAATCGGCCAGATGTTTCAGAGCCGGCAATTGTGCGCGTGCTGCTTCCTCGCCTTTGGTGATAATTGCTTCATAATCGTTGAAACTCATCATATCGTAGCCCGCAAGATCGGGTTTAATGTAATAATCGGTAAGCAGCACCGCCTTTTCGTTTGCCTTGTTGCGGTAAAAAGCGGTCACCTGGTCGAGCACGCGAATGGCCGAGTTCAGCTTCTCGACACCGAAGAGGCCGGTTTGCACATCAACCCCGATGATGATGTCGGTACCACGTTTTTTGATTTCCTCTACCGGAAAATTATTGATCACACCTCCATCCACCAACAGACGGCCGTCGAGGGTTATAGGCGTAAAATAGCTCGGAATTGACATACTGGCCCGAATTGCTTTGTGAAGCACGCCTTTGTCGAGAACTACATTTGAACCATCAGCCAGATCGGTGGCAATGCACAAAAAAGGAACAGGCAACTTATTGAAATCATTGATTCTGTATGCCGGGCTGAAGTATTTAGACAAAAGCATATCTACCATTTGTCCGGTATAAAGTCCGGTTTTGAGCCTCACTTTTTTTTCTTCCACTGGAAAGGTCATGATGAAGCGGTCGGCGTTTTGTTTTTCCTCGATGGGGATATAACGGCGTTCAACTTTGTCGCTCATCAGAAAATCCCAGTTTTGCTGTCTTACTATCTTTTGCATGGTATCGGGATGATAGCCAAGGGCATACAGGCTTCCAAAGATACTCCCCATACTGGTTCCGCCAATGTAATCAAACTGGAGTCCAGCCTCCTCGAACACTTTTATTGCGCCGATATGAGCAAAGCCTTTGGCACCTCCCCCGCTCAAAACCAATCCTATTTTGGGCTGGTGGAAGCGGGCGGTTCGCTGCCCGAAGATAGGAATAGCCACAACGAGCAACATGCTGATTAGCAAAGCATGAAAACAGGGGCGCGGCATAGGAAATAAATTAAAACTTTGGCTCGAAAGAGGCAAAATCCTTATTCAGTTTTTTGAATCCCACATACACATCCTGCGATTCGCCATAAGGGACATTACTGAGTACGACTTCGTATTGAAACCCTCCATACAACCCTAAAGAGTCGGTCATGTCCATACTGTAATAATCCTGATTTTTCTTAAAGGTTACCGTACCACGGAGGTCACCAATACGTTCCAGATACCAGACTGCATCGCTGTTGAAAGTGATTCTAGCAATTTTCTGTCCAACGGGCTGGTTGTTGAACAAAACAAGGAAGTCGTCGGGCGGATTAGCGATTTCCTGCATATAAGAATAAGTGAATCGCTTCTCGAAATCAGTGGTTTCGGGCTTGCAGGCCGCCAGCAGCATCACAAGCATGAGCGGCACAAACCTGCACTTTTGTGTCCTGCATGTTTTTATCCTCAAAAGAGGAGGGCTGGTTTTCATTTTTCCGGACTTTGATTCATTTTGCTAAGATACGATGAAATCAGTTCTCGCCCAACATTTTCCCATGACAATTTTTAAATTTCTTTCCGCTTCCACAGGGGCAAGGCTCGTTGCGTCCAACTTTTTTCTCGGCTACGATGGGCTGTGTCACTTCGTTATGCTGTGTATTGCTGTGTGCCTGCGACAAAAGGTCGTTGCGTTCTTCTTTCATCCGGCTGCGGTCGAGGCCCTTTGGACGATGTGCTTCCCGCACATTTGATGGGTCTTGCATAGGAATATCGGCACGCATCAGGAACGAAATTACCTCTTTGTTGATTCGGTGAACCATAGTTTTAAACAACTCGAACGACTCAAATTTGTAGATCAACAAAGGGTCTTTCTGTTCGTAGGTGGCGTTTTGTACTGACTGCTTGAGTTCATCGAGTTCGCGCAGATGTTCTTTCCAGCTTTCGTCAATCAGAGACAGAGAGATACTTTTTTCGATGGATAGAGCCACCTCGCGCGCACCGTTTTCAACTGCCTTTTTCAAGTTAACAATCACCTGCATACCTTTGTGTCCGTCGGTGATAGGAATGGCGATGTTTTCATACATCTTTTGACGCTCAAACACATCGCGAATCACCGGCATAGTTTTTTCGCCGATGCGGCGTGTCTTTTCTTTATAGTTGGCTGAAGATTTGGCGAATAGCATCTCGGCCATAACGTCCACCTTCGACTGCATAAAATCATCTTCGTTAAAGGGAGGTTCAATTCCCATTGACTTGATCACGGCTATGCGAAGGCCTTCGTAATCATGTTGTTGCTGATATTCGGTAATTAGATTTTCGCCAAGGTCGTAGAGCATATTCGAGATGTCAACAGAAAGGCGTTCGCCAAAAAGGGCATGGTGTCGCTTTTTGTAGATCACCTCGCGCTGGGCATTCATCACATCATCGTATTCGAGTAAACGTTTACGGGTGCCGAAGTTGTTTTCTTCTACTTTTTTCTGAGCCCTTTCGATGGACTTGGTAATCATCGAATGTTGAATCACTTCGCCTTCTTTCAGACCTAGGCGGTCCATCATTCCGGCGATGCGTCCCGAACCGAACATTCGCATGAGGTCGTCTTCGAGCGACACAAAAAACTGCGAGCTTCCGGGGTCGCCCTGTCGTCCGGAACGTCCGCGTAGCTGGCGGTCAACACGCCGCGACTCATGTCGTTCGGTACCGATGATGGCCAGACCGCCGGCTTCTTTCACTCCGAAACCCAGTTTGATGTCGGTACCACGACCGGCCATATTGGTGGCAATGGTAACAACGCCTGGTTGTCCGGCCTCTTTCACGATGAGTGCCTCGCGTTGGTGAAGTTTGGCATTCAACACATTATGCTGAATATTTTTGCGCTGAAGCATACGACTCAACAGCTCGGACGTTTCAACCGAGGTAGTACCAACCAGCACCGGGCGGCGTTGCTCGACCAACTTCTGGATTTCGTCAATAACAGCATTGAACTTCTCGCGTTTGGTCTTATACACCAAGTCTTCGCGGTCGTCGCGCACAATGGGTTTGTTCGTTGGAATCACCACGACATCTAACTTATAGATATCCCAAAACTCGCCAGCTTCGGTTTCGGCTGTACCGGTCATACCCGCCAGTTTTTTGTACATCCTGAAATAATTCTGCAGGGTGATGGTGGCGTAAGTCTGGGTGGCAGCTTCTACTTTCACGTTTTCTTTGGCTTCAATAGCTTGATGCAAACCGTCAGAATAACGGCGGCCTTCCATGATACGGCCTGTCTGCTCGTCCACAATCTTAATCTTGTTTTCGATGATGACATATTCAACATCTTTCTCGAACAGGGTGTAGGCTTTCAGAAGCTGATGAACGGTATGCAACCGCTCGCTTTTCACCCCAAAATTCTGGATCAGGTTGCTTTTTTTATCAAGCCGTTGTTCCTCGCTAAGTTGCTGGCGCTCAATCTCGGCAATTTCGGCACCCACATCGGGCAGGATAAAAAAGTCGGGATCGTTATAAGAAGTGGTGAGCAGGTCAATACCTTTTTCGGTAAGTTCGACAGAATTGAGTTTTTCCTCAATCACAAAATACAACTCATCATCAATGAGGTGCATATTCTTTGCTTGATCTTGGAGGTAAAAGCTTTCGGTTTTCTGCATCAGGCTTCGCATGCCTTCTTCACTAAGGAATTTGATGAGGGCGTTATTTTTGGGAAGTCCGCGATGGGCACGCAGCAACAGTTCGCCTCCGCGTTTCTCGTCAAGAGGAGTTGGCCCCTGCAAAAGCTTTTTGGCTTCGGCAAGAATACTGGTTACTAAAGCTTTTTGGGCGTTATAGAGTTTTGTAACGTCAGGTTTCAACACATCAAACTCCTGATTGTCGCCTTTAGGAGTTGGGCCACTGATAATCAGAGGTGTACGGGCATCATCCACCAACACCGAGTCCACTTCGTCCACAATGGCATAATGATGTTTGCGCTGTACCAACTCATCCGGGTTGCCTGTCATATTGTCACGCAAATAGTCGAAACCAAACTCATTGTTTGTTCCATAAGTGATGTCAGCCAGATAGGCATTGCGCCGTGCGATGGAATTGGGCTCATGTCTATCAATACAATCCACCGTCAGTCCGAGGAAATTATACAACACCCCCATCCATTCCGAGTCGCGCTTTGCCAGATAATCGTTCACGGTTACCACATGCACGCCTTTTCCGGCTAGGGCGTTCAGATAAACAGGCAGGGTTGCAACCAAGGTTTTT
>JBDHYV010000206.1:0-5064 GCA_039811545.1 Bacteroidales bacterium
CTCGATATCAAACTTTATTCTTTTCTGCTACTTTAAATAATTAGATTCATAAGCTCTCTGAAATGTGTATGAATCACGTTAGCCTACAAGACCATCATCCGGCGGATATTGCCGAACAACTATCGGCTTTTGACCAGAAAACCAGAGATCTGTCATTTATGCTGCTTTCGAGCGAAAAGAAGTCGGAGGTTTTCCCATATTTTGAGCAGGACATCCAGCAGGAAGTCATCAAATCGTTGAGCGACAAGGAGCTGGCCGAAGTGTTGAACAACCTTAGCCCTGATGACCGTACGGCTATTTTAGAAGATTTTCCCGACGATCTTATCAAGCAGATTGTCAATCTGTTGAATAACGAGGAAAGGGAAACAGCCCTCAGTCTGATTGGCTATCCGAAAGATTGCATCGCACGCCTAATGACACCAAATTATGTTCAGGCCAAAGCCCATTGGACAGTGAAACAGGTACTCGACCACATCCGCAAACACGGCCGAAAAGCAGAAACGCTCACCTATATTTATATTGTAGATGAGGCTAACAAGCTGATTGACGATGTGAAAATCGGCGATTTGTTGATGTCCAACGACAACACCCATATTGCCGATATGATTGACCATAATTTTATCAGCATTCAAACTACAACACCGATGGAAGCGGCCTTCAGTATTTTCGACAAATACGACCGTTCGTCAATTCCCATCGTAACGGAGCAGGGCACATTGGTTGGCATCGTTACCTTCGATGATATTTTTGAAAAGATAAAAGAGAGCGACACCGAAGACATTCATAAATTCGGGGGTGTTGAGGGGCTAGATTTGTCGTACACCAAGACGCCTTGGCTCGAGTTGGTTCAAAAGCGTGCCGGCTGGCTGACGATTTTGTTTTTTGGTGAGATGCTCACTGCCTCCGCAATGGGGCATTTCGACGAAGAAATTGAAAAGGCCGTAGTGCTGGCACTTTTCGTTCCATTGATTATTTCCAGTGGTGGCAACTCGGGATCGCAGGCTGCCTCACTCATTATCAGGGCTATGGCATTGCAAGAATTGAAACTAAAAGATTGGTGGTATGTGATGCGAAAAGAAATCATTTCGGGGCTTGCCTTAGGCTTGCTTCTCGGGCTAATCGGTTTTTTACGCATCTTGGTCTGGCAAAAAACAGGCATTTATGATTATGGCGTGTTTTGGTTTTCGGTGAGTATGGCCGTTTCGGTATCCTTAGTTTTTATTGTTCTATGGGGAACGCTTTCCGGTTCACTCATCCCCTTCATTCTACGCAAAACCGGATTAGACCCCGCCACAGCTTCGGCACCATTTGTGGCTACATTGGTTGATGTTACCGGACTGGTCATTTATTTCAGTATTGCCGCTATCTTTCTGAGCGGGAAGCTTCTTTGAGTTGGATTGACTTACAGCCTAAAAACAAAAAAGCTGCCCTTTTCGGAGCAGCTTTTTTGTTTAAGTACCGTTTACCACTATGCCTATTTAGCAGCAATGGTGTAGGTGAGATTTGTAATATCAGCTGTAACCACAAACTGTCCGCCGGCAGCAGGCGTTGGGATATTGGTTGGATCAGGGTCGCCTTCGGTTGCACGGAAAACGAGTGCTCCACCGGTGCTGGTACCTTCGGCATTGGTTCCGTACATGGGAGCCCACTGGCCAAGGGTAGTGATGAATTTAATACTCTTGGCATCGCCAAGGGTTGTTTTCAGAAAATAAACACCATTGCCTGAGGTGAAGAAAGGCAGTGCAGCCGAATTGTCCCAACCGGCAGCGCAGCCATCGCCTAACATATAGAGCGGAGCAGCAATATGATAAGTCAAATCGTTAGTGTTGAGGGTGATAGTGTACACTCCGTCGGTTGCAGGCGTTGGAATGCTGGCCGGATCTGGATCACTTTCAGTTGCACGGTAAACGAGTGCGCCGCCAGTGCTTGTACCTTCGGCATTGGTTCCGTACATAGGAGCCCACTGGCCAAGGGTAGTAATGAATTTAATATATTTACCACCGGTGAGTGTAGTGGTAATGGAGTAAACGCCATTGGTGCCGGTTAATGGCAGAGCGGCGTTGTTATCCCAACCGGCTGAACAGCCCCATCGCCAAGCATAAACATTTCAGGAGCAGCACCGGCAGGATTAACCGTGAAGGTATAAACTTCGGTAACAGCATTGATTTCAAATTTGATGTCATAAACTGCACCATCCACTTTCGGAATAAAGTTACCATCGCCATTGGCTTCAAAATCACCGGCGGATAAACCAGCCATCACAACATCATTGTATCCAACGCTCTTTCCGTTCCAATCCTGACCCTGACGGATTTTAAAACCGTCGCCTGCTGTCGTCATACCAACATTGGTGAAGTTCCAAGTGTAATTGGTTTCGTTGGTAACAGTTGGTTTTTGTATCTGAATGGTTTCATCCCAGTTGTGTTGAGCACCATTGACCATGAGTCCATCGCCAACAAGCCCCATTTCATAGTCGGTATAGTTAATCACTTCGAGATCGCCGGTTTTAACCAAGGTAGCAGTATAAGGCGAGCCGAGTTTCCATACGATGGTAGCTTTGTATTTTCCACCGGCATCGAGGGTGATATTCGCGCCACCGGGTACGAGTGCATTTACCGCACCGCCATAGTTAGTGTTTACTTTTACACCAACAACTCCGCCACCAAGATCAATCTGGTCGTCAATGATCACTTTCCAACCACCTGAATAGCGGAATTTGAAATCGGCTTTGGTCATGGTTACGTTTTCCACCTCGAATGTAATGGTATTGAGGTCAAATCCTTTGGGTTCGATTTTGGTATCACCGCCCCAGCCACCTGGAGTGGCAGCACCGATAAGACCCCAGTATTTAACCGGAATAACGGCGATTTTTTTCAGCTCGGTATCCATCACCACATGATAGAGGCCATCGGCATCAACCGTGAACTTGGTTTGGTTTTCGGCATAGCCTCCACGTTGAAAAGCCACTTGAGGTTCCTCGGTGGTAGGTTCGGCAACCACTGCAAAATCGGCACCAGGGCCATAGGTGGTGCGGGTTGAACCGGCAACCTTTACGATGTTAAAGCCATCGGAACCGGCTTTTACGGCCACATAGATTTCGAGCAAAGCAGCGCGGTCAGTTTGGTTGACCTCGTTGCGGGTAGGTTTGAGCATACCTTTTTCGTTAAGTTCAACTAAGGCTGTTCCGGCTCCCTTCAGGTAGATGCCATCCAGAACGACTTCCGGATCTGGATCTGGATCTGGATCATCTTTTTTACAAGAAACCGTAACCATGCTTACTAGCAGCATAATACTCATCAGTTGCAACAACTTTCTTAAACTGATTTTTTTCATAATAACTTTAAATTAGATTGATAAAAAATTGGGTTAGTGAGAGTACAAAATTAATTCAAAAGATTTGGGTTGGCATCGGTAGCCCATTTGGGGATGGGGAAAGTGCGGCGGCTGCCGTCCGTAACTCCTTTTTCCCACCACGATTCTTCCCATTTTCCATAGCGTATCTGATCCTGACGTCTGTGTCCTTCGAGCCAAAGCTCTCGTCCACGCTCATCGTAGATGTCGGATAGTGTTGCCCCATTATAGGCTGACACACCGGCCCTCTGGCGAATAGGGTTCACCCATTGGTCGCCATTACGGCCAAGCCTGACTTCCATTTCGGCTTTCAGCAAATAGAAATCGGTGAGCCTGAAAAGTGGGAAATTGTTGCTGAGATTTTCTTTGGCTCCTTTTTTGATTTCATATTTTCCGGCGCGGGCACCGGTAGTACGAATCTGGACGGGAGTATATTCGCCTTCGAGCATCACCAAAGCCGGGAGCAGGGGATCAATCACCAAAGGCTCGTTGGTGATACTTTCGATAATAGGTGCTCCGGCACTAGTGTATTGCGGGCCATAAATGAACCATTTATGTTTCCGGATATCGCTCTCTTCATATTTCTGGAAGAAGGTTGGCACAACAGCTAATCCGTTCCATGGGCCAACAGGCATATCATAGGTCAGGTTGTGCTGATAGTGAAGCGTGCGCATGTGCAAACGGAAACCCTGGAAGTTATCTTCATCGAAAGGAATGGCAAAAATGATCTCGGGTGAGTTGTCGTTGTTGGTAACAAACGCTGCCGAAACATCACCTTCGAGTCTATAGTTTCCTGAAATAATACTATCGCAATAAGCATCAGCCTTTTCCCATTGAGGAGTTCCGGTGTAAACACCGGCATTGGCGTAAAGCTTGGCCAGCAACGCGAAGCCCATATAACGGGTTGCTAACAGCTTGCTATCCTGAAGTTTGAGCATTGGCCGGTTTCGTTCGACGACACTGACTATACTGTCGTACATGGCTTTGCGAGTCATCTTCACCGGCAAGAAATCCGATGGGAGATTGGCCGTGGTCAAATAGGGTGCATCACCAAAGTTATCCATTAGCAGGTAATAATAAAAGGAACGCATGACTTCCACTTCGGCAATTTTAGCCCTGATGTCATCATTTTGTTCCATTTTCCGGAGCATATCTAAGATTTGATTGGAGGAAGTGATACCATCCCAGAATGTACTCCACATTCGGTTGACTCCTTCGGTATCATTCGACCAGGTATGACGGTGCATATCAGTCCACTTTCCTCCGTCATACCAGTCGGAGGCACGGGTGGGTCCACAAAAACCATCGGAACTTAATTCCTGAGCCAGGAACCACCAACCGTTATCATCGACAAGGTTTTGAAGGCGTTTATAGGCGTCAACGCTTAGGTTGGCTACCTGATCGGCGTTTTCGGGATAGTCCGAGCCCGGGATCTTATCAAACAAGTTTTCTTCGAGCTTGGTGCAGCCACTCAACGCTGTGATGGCGACTGCAAACAGGGCATAGATGATCTTTTTCATGATTGTCAGAAATTAAAAACTTGCATTTACACCAATGGAGAATGATCTGGTTTTGGGATATACGTTGTATTGGTCAATCCCGTAGTTGATTCCCTGAATCGATGTTTCAGGATCAATTCCGGAGTACCCCGTCAGGGTAAAGAGATTGCTTCCAACGACATAAACCTTTAAATCGCTCAGCCAGTCAATCTTT
>JBDHYV010000207.1:0-5050 GCA_039811545.1 Bacteroidales bacterium
AAAAAGGATTCTCCGCAACAGGGGCAGGCTTCTTGCTGTCGCACGAACCCAAAGTTAACAAACTAACGCTGAGCATCAGTAACAAAGATTTTTTCATGAACTTGATGATTTAAAGAATAAAAAAAGTTAAGTAGGCAAAATTACACGATTATCACGAAGGAAATACAAACGATGCAAACTAGCTCATGAAAGTCGGCATTCTGACATTCGAAAAAAACGCTCGAGAAGAATTTCCTTCACAAGCTTTATTTTGTTTTGAAGCATTTAGATTTTATTTTTGCGGCTGCCAAACAATCCCAACTGCCATGAACTTCCTGCTGCTGTCTCCTCATTTTCCGCCAAATTACCGGCATTTCGGTACTGCCTTAAAAAAAGCAGGTGCCAATGTTCTGGGCATTGGCGACACGCCTTATGAAAACCTCCACGTCGAGCTAAAAGGTGCTCTCACTGAGTATTACAAAGTGGACGACCTGCATCATTACGACCAATTGGTCAAGGCATTGGGATATTTTACGCACCGCTACGGCAAAATAGAGGGTCTCGACTCGCACAACGAATACTGGCTTGAAACTGAAGCCCGGCTTCGAACCGATTTTAATATCAAAGGCATTAGGATAGAGCAGTTGGCCGCTATTAAAAAGAAATCGGTGATGAAGGAGATTTTTCGCGGCTGCGGCCTCAATGTAGCACCCGGCAAGGTGTTTCATCAATTGGACGAAGCACTGGCGTTTGCCTCAACCTATGGCTATCCTATGGTGGCAAAGCCCGATTCCGGCGTTGGCGCATCTAACACTTATAAGATTGAAAACGAACAAGATATCCGTCATTTTTTTGCCAATCCGCCAAAAGAAGACTACATCTTCGAAACTTTTGTTGACGGAACCATCTTTTCGTTCGACGGTTTGGTTGACGAGAACGGCAAATTGTTGTATTACAACGCGATGCGTAACGAAAAAGGGGTGATGGAAACCGTCAACGACGACACACACATCTATTATTACACCCTTCGCGACATTCCCGCCGATTTGGAAGAAGCCGGCCACCAGATTATCCGTGCCTTTGATTTGAAAGCCCGCTTTTTCCACTTTGAGTTTTTCCGGGAAAAAGACGGCAGCCTGATTGCCCTCGAAGTCAATATGCGCCCTCCGGGCGGATTCACAACCGATATGTGGAATTATTCAGGCAACCTCAACATTTATCAGGTTTGGGCCGATATGGTGGTGAATCATCACAACAAACTGGAATTCAGCCGGCTTTATCATGTTTGTTTCGTCGGGAGGAAACAAAAATATGCGTATCTTCACCCAAAAGAAGATATCCTGAATCTTTATGGCGATTTTATCCCTTACCACGATCAATTAGATAAAGCATTCTCGAAAGCCATGGGTGATTACTGTTTTTTGGTCAGGGCCGACAACGAAGACAAACTTTTTGAAATTCAACGATATATCCACGCTTATACTTGACAGCTATGCACACCGAACATCATAAATGGTACAGTCCTTCGCTATACCGCGACATGGAGCTGAAGATATACGGCCATTTTGGCAAGCCCATCATCCTTTTTCCTACCCAAGGAGGCAGTTTTCACGAAGCCGAGGATTACCATGTAATTGACGTGCTTAAGTTTTTTATTAATGAGGGGCGCATCAAGGTGTTTACGGTGGACAGCGTTGATCGCGATGCCTGGGCCAACGAAGGCGTTGCCGTTCATCACCGCGGAAACCGCCAAGAGCAATACAACCGTTACATTGTGGATGAGGTGGTACCGCTGATTCGGAACCATTGCAACAGCCCCGACATTCCTATTGCCCTCACCGGTTGCAGTATGGGCGCATACCATGCAGCCAACTTCTTTTTCCTGCATCCTTTTGTGTTCGACACTGTGATCGCCATCAGCGGATTGTATGACCTCAAAGTGTTTATTGGCGACTATGTGGACGACTCGGTTTATTTCAACTCGCCGCTTCGTTATCTTCGGAATCTGACGGACGAAAATATCCTGCAACGGCTGCGGCAAAACACTATTGTTTTTGCCGTCGGGCGCGGCTCGTGGGAAGACGAGATGCTTGCCGACACTGAAGAGATGCGACAACTGCTTGAAGAAAAAAACATCCCTGCCTGGATTGACATCTGGGGTTCGGATGTGGATCACGACTGGCCGTGGTGGCGCATCATGCTGCCCTATTTCATTGAAAAACTCTTCTGAAAACAGGCCCGTTTCTAAAGTGTCTTCATGGCTTCAACCTGTGCAAAGACACGAAGGAAATTGCCACCCCAGAATTTCTCTAAATCCTCTTCGCTATATCCGCGACGAACCATCTCGGCTGTGATGGCCGGCAAACGGCTCACATCTTTGCAGCCCGACAAGCCGCCACCACCATCAAAATCGGAGCCGAAGCCAACATAGTCAATCCCAATCAGTTGCACGATATGGTCAATATGATCTACCAAATCGGAAACCGACGGCAGACGTTTTCTGTATTTCCGGTCTATTGCCCTCCATTCTTTTCCGGCCTGCTGCCATTGCTCGTCGGTCAAGTCCTGAAACTGGTTATATTTTTCGGCAAGTTCTTTCATGGCGGCTTCTTTTTTGGGGTTTTCGGGCATTGTCTTCACATAAGCGCCCAAAACACACACCTGCACCACTCCCCCATTTTCTTTCAAAGCCAGCAACATCTCATCGGTCAGATTGCGCGGATGATTGCACACCGTTCTGGCATTGGAATGTGAAGCAATGACAGGAGCCTCGGAACGCTTGATGACATCGAAAAAAGCTGAATCCGAGATATGGCTCACATCCACCATCATGCCAAGGCGGTTCATCTCGTCAACCACTTCTTCGCCCAACGGACTAAGTCCCTGATGTTCGGGTTTATCGGTCGAAGAATCGCACAAATCGTTGTTTTTGGTATGGCAAAGCGTGATATAACGCACTCCCCGCCGGTAATATTCTTCCACAAGCGACTTATCCCTGCCTATCGGATAGCCGTTTTCCATTCCAAGAAAGATACTTTTTTTCACGTTTACAGCATTACGGTAGGCATCGGCAGCCGAAAAAGCCAAAGCGACCTTATCGCTGTTCTCGCGGACAGCATTTTCGATATTATTCAAAATCCGGTCGGCTTTCTGTTTTGCCTGTAAATATCCGGCCGGTGTACGGTTGCCCTGACTCACAAACACAGCAAAAAAAACAGCATCCAACCCGCCTTCATCCATCCTGACAAGGTCAACACAAGATTCAGAATCGTTGCGTTTCCCCAGATCAAACCCGTCCCTTCCCAGCAATAAAGGCGTATCAGTATGGCTATCCAAGGTGAGGCATCGTTGGTGAATCTCATTGGCCGACTGGCCAAAACCTGAATGAGCCATGAAAATGAATCCAATGAAAAAAAGGAAAAACTGTCGCATCGAAAAAGTATTTGACTGGCAAATGTAGCAAAAAGCAGCTCTTGGCATTGTTGTTGATAAGACAATTTCGACGAATCACTATTTAAAATAAACTTTATGAAAATCCGTCTCTTTTTCTCGATGATGCTACTCATGGCCTTGGTATCGTGTCAGGGCAACAAGCCAGTTTCCACCAATAGCCCGGCCGACACGGAACACAACGCTTCGGTTTCGCTCGACTGGAACGGGGTTTACAAAGGAGTGCTTCCCTGCGCCGATTGCGAAGGCATCGAAACCACACTCGTGCTGAACAGCGACAAAACCTACCAATTGACACAACTCTATCAAGGAAAGGAAACAACAGGTGAGACCCTTTCGGGGACTTTTGAATGGGACAAGACCGGAAATATTGTGATGCTATCTGATATCATCGGCGCATCGAACCGCTACTTTGTCGGCGAAAACACCCTAACTTATCTCGACATGGACGGCAATAAGATTACCGGCGCATTAGCCGATTTTTATGTACTGCACAAAGCGGAAGAGCCGGATACCGATTTTCAGACCAAGAGCCTGACGGATATCAAATGGGTGCTGACTGAGCTTTTTGGGAACGCAATCCACAGCCCATCGGATCAGGACAGCCGGCCTTTCCTCGTTTTTGAAGAAGCTAAAAAACGGATATACGGCTCTGGAGGGTGCAACCTTTTTAACGGAACTTATGAAGCCGACGCATACAGGATCACACTCACCGGTTTGGCCACCACGATGAAAGCCTGCCCTGAAATGGAAGCCGAAGGCCGGTTTTTTCAGGTCCTCAACGATTGCGACAACTACACCATTGCCGATGGTATCCTTTCGCTCAACAAAGCCCGCATGGCACCCATCGCCAAACTAAAAGCCATGCCTTTAGACGAAGAATAAAAAATATTGGTTCTTTTATTCAACCAAACATTGTTCTTCAACTTTGTTTATTATTCCAATTTTAAAAGCAAAGTTGATAAGGTTTAAAGCAGTTCACAAGATGCCTTTCGCTGAAGGGTTACCCTTATTCTAATTTTCTCCCCGTTTTTTATAATAACTTTTCTCTTATTCTAATTTTTTCATTGTTTTTTAGAATAAGGAACTTCTAATTCTAACTTTTCTGGGTTTTTTACTGAAAATCCGGACTAAAGTTGTCCATTCTTCCAAAACAAGATTGGAAGGGTAAGATCAACAGCCATCCAATGACTTGGAGTCAACATTCATCCGATGACTTGGAGTCATCGGATGAATGTTGACTCCACCATACTCACAAACTCAATGACCTTCCCTTCACGCCAATCCATAATCTTTACATAATTGCCGGTGTGGCCTGTAGCAGCTTTGTTCATACATCCTTGACATGGTTTCTCTTCTACCCTATCTTCTTCTGTTCCAAATAAAGTTGCTACACCTTTGACAACAACCTTCTTAGTATGACAACTCATCGGCACTACATATTTCAAACCATCCATCTGGAAGATATTCCAAACGATAATCTCCGCGATCTCTTTTTGAAGCTCAATATCCGGTATCTCTTGAAATTTATCCTGATAATAATCAGGCTCTTGGCCGATTATAGTGGGTAGCTTATTTTTGCAGTATGAGAACAGAAGAATTATTTGGAATAGCCTTAGGG
>JBDHYV010000208.1:0-5006 GCA_039811545.1 Bacteroidales bacterium
ATTTTTTCGACAAAACAACATCTGTTCGCCGACCAAGGCAAACACAAAGCAACTGAATTTAGTTTAAAACGGCAGAACTGGCCTACTTTGCTCCGGAATGGGTGGCCTACTTTAGTCCGGATTATTCATACGAGTAAAATTCGTGTGTCTCCTTATTCCAAATTCCGGTTCTGAGATGCCCACCGCTTTGGGCGGGGTTTATTGGATGTTTTCGCTCACCGGCAGCCCATATTGTTCCACCATGCAGATGTTCATGTCTTCGAGGCGGTCGAGGATGGGGTGGTAAATGCCGGGCAGCACGGGAATATGCACGCCTTTTTCGGCGATTTCGCCTTTCAGGATCATTTCCACGCCAATGGCTGCCGGCAGAGCCACGGTACGGGCCACGGCCGTATCGGTGGCCAAAGTACCAAAGTCGAGCATGGACGATTTAATAATTTCCTGTTTGCCGTCGGGGTACGAAGCCCTGAAGATATGCTGCATCACCACCATATCGCGCTCATGACGGCCTAGTTCCATTTTTGAGATCATCAGGTCGGAGGTAATTTCAAAGGCCGAGGTTTTCCCCCGTCCCATATCCGCTTCGCTAAACAGACCTAACCATTCCATGCTGTCTAAGGCATACGCATCAGCCGGAAGATGCAGATAATCTGCCATTTTTTGACGGATATTGTGGCTATCGGCTGCGCCGGTCAGCATGGCAAGCATATCGGCATAAGTTTTTCCGCCGAAATCGTGCTCTTCGTAGCCGATCAGTCCCGCCGCTTTGATGGCATCTATGCTCTCGCACCATCCCGGATGACGGAAGGTGCCGCGCATCATGGTGCTGGTTTCTGGAATGCCATACAGTTCGCGATAGGGCAACGAGTCGCGATTGGGATAAATATCTAAGGGGCCAATTTCCGGAAAATTGATTCTGAAAGGATTTTTGAACAAATCCCGGGTTGGGATTTCAACTAACTTCCCATGACGCAGGTATTTGCCATCGTTGTTACCGGCCATCACCACACCTTTTGGGCTCCAACTAAACTTGTATCTGAAAGGGTTGTCGGCGGCTTCGGGGGCAGGCAGTGCGCCGCAGAGACTGTAAAATTCTTCGATCCTGCCTCCTTTGTCGTGAACATGGTCAATGATGCGCATGGCCGACATATGGTCAATACCGGGGTCGAGACCCAGCTCGTTCAGGATGATGATGCCGGCTTCGCGTGCATGAGCGTCTAAAGCCTTCATTTCGGGCTTCACATAGCTTGTTGTTACCATATTTTTTTGGTGTGCAATGCAGTGTTTGGCCACAATCAGGTGATAGGTCCATGGCAGCAGACTCACCGTGAGGTCGTGTGAAGCCACCATATCCGAAAGTGTTTGTTCGTCGTCCACCGTCCAGGCAATGGCGTGCCCGTTGGGGTGTTCCCCAATCATGTCTTCGGCCTTTGAGCGCGTGCGTGTGGCCACTGTAACTTTAAAACCTTTTTCGAGCAGGTAGGTGACGATGGGTTTCACCACCATACCGGCGCCCAGAATCAATACTTTTTTCATGTTGGGAGTTGTTGTTGAGTGAATTTTCTGGTTTACAAATATTTGGCGATGTATTCAAATTTTGGAGTGAGCCTGCCCTGACGCAGGATCATGGCTTTTTTTATGGGAGCGGGCAGGTCGAGGTGCTCGAAAGGCTGGTTGTAGTCAGCCGCGGCGATGGCTTTCACATAAGGCAGAAGGGCATCGCCAAAACCCATAGAGGCCTCGCGTGGCAGTTCGCTCGGAAGAATCTCGATGGCCATCACCAAAAGTCCATTCCCCTCGAAGCCCATGGTGGCCTGTCGGGTGGACGGATTGTACACATAAACCGGATCTTCGATACCCGTGCCTTTGTGCGTACATTCGATTGAGCCGTTGGGGTCGCAGGTAATATCGCCAATCACTTTCAGGTGCGGCTCACCGGCGGCATAAAGCTTTTCGAGAAAATCTTTCGTTACGATGCGCGGAAATCGCTCGTTCCAATACATGCAGTTGAGCAGTAAACTGATTTTGGGCAGATATCGGTTAAACACATTGTGATAGTTCTCGGGATGGGCATAATAGTCGGCCTGATCGAAAACCACCGAAGGGTCATTGGGTTGTGAAAGGTCGCCGGCTTTAAAAACCACTTTGTAAATCAAGTTGTTGGCTGTGTCTTCTGCCTTCAAGTTGAGTAGTTGTGCGGGGCTTATTTCCATGGTGGGGAGCAGATTCAGTATCTCGTGTGCGCCACCGGCCACATTGCCCGAGCCGGTGACGGCCACCACCATCGGCAGCAGAGCGGCAGGTAGTCCGTGCAGGCTGATATGCCTGCCAACGGCTGAAACATCGTTGCGGGCTTCGTCCAACGATGCATATCGAACAGCTTGTTTTATTCTAGAGAATGGGTTTTCAATGCCCTGTATGTTAAGTCGTTGCCCTAGCGACCATAAACTGTCAATGGCTCCTGCAAGGCCAGCATAACGTCCGAAAAAGATAAGACGACGGCCTTCTTCGTTTTCAATTTTTTCGTAATCAATCAGGTTGCACCTTTTTTCCATCATCCGCCGGAGCATGGGCATATTGTATGGCTGCCCCTTGACCACATGAGAAAAAAACACATACGTCTTACCTTCCTCAAAATGATGGAGCGGAATCTCTTTTACACCAAAAATCAGGTCGGCCTGATGCAGGTCATCAGCCAAAGCAGCTCCGGCTGCGGCATATTCCTGATCGCGGAAAATACGCTTGGCCGAGCGTTCAACAACAAATCTAAGCCCTTGATTGATAAGACGTTCAACATGTGGTGGAGCTAAAGGAACCCTGCGCTCCATCAGGTATTTGTCTTCGTGGCGAATACCGATTGAGTATGTCATAAGCTGTTTTTGTAGGTAGAGTTAAGGCTGCGAAAATGCACATTTTTTTTCATTCAGCCATGCCAAACATCAACAAGTTGAGCAACGAAAAGTTCATTCTTTTGGCGAACACAACCGTTTGCAATGGCCGTTGGCGCAGCTCGTTGAAAAAACCTTGGAAACCCACAGAATTTTTATTACTTTTGCACCACGTTTAAAAAACAGCAGTTGCTTTTCGCAACACACTGAATATCAGACAAAACCTATAAATTTATTGATATGGCAAAAGCAAAGAACGTGTATTTCTTCGGTGATCGGAAAGCCGATGGAGATGCCTCCATGAAAAACCTGCTAGGTGGCAAAGGTGCCAACTTGGCCGAGATGAACTTGATTGGAATACCGGTTCCTCCGGGTTTCACCATCACCACCGAGGTGTGTACGCTGTACAACCAAAAAGGGCAGGACTATGTGGTTGAGCTGATTAAAAAGGAAGTGGAAGATGCCATCCACAAAGTGGAAAAGGTGATGGGAACACGTTTTGGCGACAGGGAAAACCCCTGCCTCTTGTCGGTTCGCTCCGGATCGCGTGCCTCTATGCCCGGCATGATGGACACCGTGCTTAACTTAGGTCTGAACGACGATGCCGTGGAAGGCATTGCCCGCAAAACCGGTAACGAACGCTTCGCATGGGACTCCTACCGCCGCTTTGTCCAGATGTTTGGCGATGTGGTTTTGGGTATGAAACCCAAATCCAAGGCCGACCACGACCCCTTTGAAGAAATTATTGACCACCTGAAAGAAGAAAAAGGTGTCAAACTCGATACCGAACTCAGCGTTGACGACCTCAAAGAGTTGGTAAAACGTTTCAAGGCTGCCGTGAAGAAGGCCACCGGAAAAGACTTCCCCGTTGACCCATGGGAGCAGCTCTGGGGCTCTGTGATGGCTGTGTTTGACAGTTGGATGAACGACCGCGCCGTGTATTACCGTATGCTCAACAATATCCCCGAAGAGTGGGGCACCGCCGTCAACGTACAGGCAATGGTTTTTGGCAATATGGGCAACAATTCTGGTACGGGTGTGGCCTTCACGCGCGACTCGGCCACAGGCGAAGACATCTTCAATGGTGAATATCTGCTCAATGCTCAAGGCGAAGATGTGGTAGCCGGAATCCGTACACCTCAGGAAATCACCTTAGAAGGCTCACGCCGTTGGGCTACTCTGCAAAATATCAGCGAAGGCGAACGTGCCTCCAAATTCCCCTCGCTCGAAGAAGCCATGCCGGCCATCTTTAAAGAACTCGATGTCATCCAGCAAAAACTTGAAGACCATTACCGCGACATGCAGGATCTCGAGTTTACTATTCAAGATGGGAAATTGTGGCTGCTGCAAACCCGCAGCGGAAAACGCACCGGAGCCGCCATGGTACGCATATCCATGGAGATGCTCAAACAGGGCGTTATCAGCAAGAACGAAGCCCTTCTGCGCGTTGAACCCAACCGCCTCGATGAGCTGTTGCATCCGGTGTTTGCAACCGAAGCCTTAGCGAAAGCACGTGTGCTGGCTAAAGGACTTCCTGCCTCGCCAGGTGCCGCCACGGGACAGATTGTGTTCGATGCCGACGAAGCTGAACTGTGGGTCAACAAAGGCAAGAAGGTGGTGCTCGTGCGCATCGAAACCTCTCCCGAAGATCTCAAAGGGATGAACGTGGCCGAAGGCATCCTCACCGCCCGCGGTGGAATGACTTCACACGCTGCCGTTGTTGCCCGTGGAATGGGCAAATGCTGCGTTTCGGGTGCCGGAACTATCAAGATCAACTACAAAGAACGCACCCTCGAAGCCGATGGCAAAGTGTTCAATGAAGGCGACTTCATCTCGCTCAACGGAAGCACAGGCGAAGTAATCGAAGGCCGCATCGAAACCCGCAACCCCGAGATGGGCGGCGACTTCGGCGAACTGATGGCTCTAGCCGACAAGAAAACCCGCATGAACGTTCGCACCAATGCCGATACACCGCACGATGCCGCCGTGGCACGAAGCTTCGGTGCCACCGGCATCGGCCTCTGCCGTACCGAACACATGTTCTTTGGCGGAAATAAAATTATCGCCATGCGCGAGATGATCTTAGCCGATAATGAGGCCGGACGCCGCGCCGCTTTG
>JBDHYV010000209.1:0-4950 GCA_039811545.1 Bacteroidales bacterium
CAATCTCAAGAATTCACTCCCACTCGCCATAACAGCAATGTTGTCTATCTCAGTATGGTGTCGCGTTTAAGTTGTACTTTTGCACCATCAAAAAAACAGAATTTGAACTTTTCCGAATTTTCCTTTGCCAAGCCCGTGATGGAAGGTATCGTGGCGATGGGCTACGATAAACCCACACCCATCCAGGAGCAGGCTATTCCAATTATACTTGCCGGACACGACCTGATTGCCTGTGCGCAGACCGGCACGGGCAAGACAGCTGCTTTTCTGCTTCCGGTAATTCACGGCTTGGTGAAACAGGGACCTTCCGACGACAACATCCGCGTCTTGGTCATCGCCCCCACGCGTGAGCTGGCTATTCAGATTGACCAACAGTTGCAGGGTTTTGCATATTTTGCCGGCCTCAGCAGCATCGCCGTATATGGCGGCGGCACAGGAGCTGGATTCGAGCAGGAGAAAAAAGCCCTGCGTCAGGGCGCTCAGGTGATTGTGGCCACTCCCGGCCGACTCATCTCGCACCTCAGCATGGGTTATGTTGATTTTTCCAATCTTCAATACCTTATCCTCGACGAAGCCGACCGTATGCTCGACATGGGATTCCTACCCGACATCACCCGCATTATCAGTCATTTGCCCACACAACGGCAGACGCTGCTTTTTTCGGCCACAATGCCCGAAGGAATAAGGCGTCTTACCGAGAAAATACTGAACGCCCCGCGACAAATCAACCTCTCGGTGTCAAAACCGGCCGAAAATGTCTTGCAGGCTGCCTACCTCGTTCACGAAAACCAGAAAATTGCTTTAGTCGAGTCGCTGATTCAGGGAAAAGACTTGCCCCTGATTCTCATCTTCGTGTCAACCAAAGCCGGTGTGAAAGAGGTGGAAAGTATTCTACGACGTAAACATTTCAATGTGAGCGCCATCCATTCCGACCTTGAACAGGAGCAGCGTATCGAGGTAATGAACCGTTTCAAGGCACGCATGCTTCAAGTGCTGGTGGCCACTGACATTGTATCGCGCGGCATTGATGTGGACGACATCAGCTTAGTAATCAACTACAACGTTCCCGGCGATGCCGAGGATTATGTGCACCGTGTAGGGCGCACCGCCCGCGCCGAACGCAGCGGTGTGGCACTGACATTCGTCAGCGAAAAAGAGTTTGGTAAGTTTCACCGGATCGAAAAGTTCCTGGGAAACCCCATCCGCAAACTTCTTTTGCCGGCTCACCTTGGCGAAGGCCCATCGGCCGAAAGCTATGCCGCCTCCGAACGACAAGGCCGTAATAGACACAACAATGGAGGATTTCGCAAGAAAAACACCTCTGCACATCCACGGCAAAAAGCTGGACAAGGTGGCAAACCACGCCGCAGCGACAGTCGGCCGCCAAAGCACTGACAAGCAGGAGGGCACACTACAACAACCGAACCTTGCCAAAAAAGTATTGCTTCTTTGAATGAAAAGCATCTCGGCAAACGTCTTGGTCTGTGGTCAGGTCAATCCGTTTTTCCCCACTGAAGCTGCCTTCGATACATCTGTATAGTGTTTTCGATACCGTAGTAGAGGGCTTCGCTGATGAGCGCATGGCCGATGGAGACTTCCAAAAGATTGGGAACCTCCCGGGCAAAAAAATTGAGGTTAGCTAAGCTTAGGTCGTGCCCGGCATTGAGACCCAACCCCAGTTTTCTGGCTTCAATAGCTGCATCCACAAAAGGCCGGACAGCTTTCTGAGGGTTATTTCCAAAATTTGCCGCATAGCTTTCGGTGTAAAGTTCAATGCGGTCGGTTCCCGTTTCGGCGGCATGGCTCACCATCAACGGGTCGGGATCAACAAAGATGGACACCCGTATGCCGGCCTCTTTGAAAACGCCAATCACCTCGCGCAGAAACGTTTTGTGCTTCAACGTATCCCAACCATGGTCGGAAGTAAGTTGCGCCGGATCATCGGGGACCAACGTTACCTGATGCGGGCGGTTTTCGAGCACTAAACGAATAAATTCGGTTGTGGGATTGCCCTCAATATTCAGCTCGGTGGTTACGATTTTTCGCAGCAACTGCACATCACGGGTGGTGATATGTCGCTCATCGGGGCGCGGATGCACGGTAATACCTTGCGCACCAAAACGTTCGCAGTCGGCAGCAAACTGTTGAACATCGGGCACGTTTCCGCCGCGGGCATTGCGCAGCGTGGCCACTTTGTTAATGTTTACGCTTAACTTTGTCATCGTATGTGTTTCGTGCAAAAGTACTAAATTGCGCCTTTTTATCAAGTCATATATCTTTAAATATGCGCGTCGTCATTCAACGCACGGCCTCGGCCTCGGTGCAGATTCAAAACCAGCTTCATGCCTCTATTGGCCGAGGGCTGCTCATCCTTCTGGGAATCGAAGAGAGCGATACCGAGGAGGATATCCACTGGCTTTGCGGCAAGATAGCCCGTCTGCGGGTGTTCACCGACAGCGAAGGATTAATGAACCTCGACATAGAGGCGGTGAACGGCGAACTGTTGGTGGTAAGCCAGTTTACCCTTCATGCCTCAACGAAAAAAGGCAACCGTCCAAGTTATATCCGGGCAGCAAAGCCCGAGAAGGCTATACCACTCTATGAGACATTTGTCAAACACCTCGGCATTGCGACACAACGGCCGGTAAAGACAGGCATCTTTGGTGCCATGATGCAGGTATCGCTCGTGAACGACGGCCCGGTGACTATCTTCATTGATTCACGCAACCGCGAGTAGCACAGCATGCAGCCACACAAAAAATCCATCCTCTTCGCCTTACTCTCGGTGGCTTTCTGGTCAACGATGAGCTCGGCTTTCAAAATCACCCTCCGTTATATTGCCCCCGACCTGCTTCTGCTGTGGGCTTCATTTTTTTCGATTCTGGTCTTGGCAGTTATAATTGCCTTGAGAGGCCAGTTTGGACAGCTTTTCCGTCAGAGCCGGAAACAGTTTTGGTGGTCGGCGTTTTCGGGTTTCATCAATCCATTTGCCTATTATTTAGTTCTTTTTAAGGCTTACGACCTCTTGCAGGCGCAAGAAGCCGGCACGCTCAACTATAGCTGGCCGGTGGTGCTCACCATCCTGTCGGTTCCCCTGCTGGGGCAAAAAATCGGGCTGCGGGCTTTTCTCGCCATCCAGATTAGTTTTTTCGGCTTGTGGGTCATCAGCACCAAAGGTCAGATATGGCCGGTTCGTTTCACCAATCCGGCCGGTGTGGCCTTGGCTCTGGGCAGTGCCGTGCTGTGGGCAGTATATTGGATCATCAACCTGAAAGATACACGCGATGCATTGATAAAAATTTTTATGAACACCTTTTTTGGAGGTGCCTATATCACCGCTTATCTGTTTTTCTTTTCCGAGATTCGTTTTCCTGCCTGGCAGGCCCTTGCAGGCGCATTGTATATCGGCCTCTTCGAGATGGGGATCACTTTCGTGTTTTGGTTGTTGGCTCTGAAATACGCCCCACACACCGCCAAAGTGAACAACCTCATCTTTCTCTCGCCTTTTATGGCTTTGTTTTTTATCCGTTTATTTGTCGGTGAAGCCATCCTGCCCAGCACAATCATCGGCCTGTTACTCATCGTGAGTGGGATTATCCTTCAACAGTTGCCTTCACATTGGTTTAATTTAAAACTGTTTTTCAAAAAATGACGACTTCTGCTGTTAATTATTCGGAACTCACCCTCCGCGTGGTTGAAATTGCCCAACAGGCAGCCGATTTTATCCGCCAACATGCCGGGCGGCTTCAAACCAACGACATCATCCACAAAGGCCTGCACGATTTGGTCTCCTATGTGGATAAAGGCGCCGAAGACATGATTAAGAAAGAGCTGTTACGTCTGCTACCCGGCTCGGGATTCATTGCCGAAGAGAGCGGTAGCCAGTTAGCTCCACGTTTCAACTGGATTATTGACCCATTGGACGGAACCACCAATTTTGTTCACGGAATACCGGTGTATAGTGTGAGTATCGCCTTGCAGGAGTTTGGCAACACCATTTCCGGTGTAGTGTTGGAAGTCAATCTGAACGAGTGTTTTTATGCGGCTAAAGACGGTCCGGCATTTTGCAACGGGCAGCAAATCGCCGTGAGTCGGACACCCGCCATAGAGCAAAGCCTCATTGCCACAGGATTTCCGTATAGCGACTTCAGCCGGATGGAGCCCTATATGAAACTCTTTGATCATCTGATGCGTCACAGCCGAGGGCTGAGGCGGCTCGGCTCTGCTGCCGTAGATCTGGCTTATGTGGCTTGCGGCCGGTTCGATGCCTTCTATGAATATGCCCTGCACCCATGGGATGTGGCTGCTGGCACTTTTATCGTGGAGCAAGCCGGAGGAAAAGCAACCACCTTCCATGGAGAAAACAACGCCGTAAACGGTCCTGATATCCTTGCCGGAAACCCCGCCATTCACCACCAAATGCTTCAACTGACCTCAAAACTCTTTTAACTCGTTGTCCAAACAACAGCAACTTTCCTATACTGCCACCCACTTTACATTGATTGCAATACAACCTTCTGATTGCTAAAAACAGCATGACGATTTTGCAATGATTGGCTTTGCAGATGAGGGCAATTCGTTTTGAACGTAGATTATTTCTCAAAAGAAACTATCGAAAATCTTCAAACCCTAGCCGGGCTGGGTGCGTGGGCAGGCGCGTAAGGTTTTATGTGTTAAAGTGTTAAGATGTTAAAGTGTTAAGGTGTTAAAGTGTTAAAGTGTTAGGAGGTTTAGTTGTTTTTGGGTTTTTGGGTTGGAGTTTGCTTGTTAAAAGGAGAATGTTTTCGGAAACAATGGCAGAAAATCTTCAACCCTCGCCGGGCTGGGTGCGCGGGCAGGCGCGAACGGCGGGCGGCGGGCATGAATGAAAAACCAACAGCAAATCCTTGAACCTGGCCTCTGCCAAGAGGCCATCTCGCCCAAAGGGCGACGGTTCATTGGATTTGCGTT
>JBDHYV010000210.1:0-4949 GCA_039811545.1 Bacteroidales bacterium
AGTTGGCCGACACCCGTTTTCACAGCGTAAAGAACTCAGGGCGGGCCGATGTGAACGTTTACACCTTCGCATCGGCCACTACCGATACCATTGTTTATGTAGTTTGGTGTCCGTTGTCGGAAAACCGCGTTATATCTGATTTCCAGCTCAATATTGGTTCGGTGGACGATGTGAAATTAGTGATGCCTGCTTTTGGTTCAGCAGAAGGAGCAACAACGGCCTTGTTTCCGGTGTCGGGCAAGGTGAGTCTTCGCGTAACCGAACGTCCGGTTTTTATTCGCACCACGGGGAACAAGAAAGTGAAGATCAGCGGCAGTTTGCGTTTTTTCAATCCGCAGGCCTCTCCCCTGCCCGCCGGAGCCGATGATTTCCGGCTGACGCTGTTAGGCAGCGACAGCCTTCCGTTAAGCCCAAGCGTTCAGCCACAATATGAAAACAACAGCTGGACTTTTTGTTTCCCGCCTGTGGATGCCGACAGCTTAGCCTTCATCAAACTCTGGGAAAGCCCATCCACAGGGCAAATCCCGGACACCTGGCTCTGGAACAACTGGGGCAGCATCAGTGCCTTAGATGCCTTGCTCATCAGTTATCTTGCCGCGCATCATCCGGCGGTGGAGCAGCTTGGCCATATCCCACAGGCAGGCAATCCGACCCCTTTTGTTCGCGAAATTGCCGATGTGTCGAACAACAACGCTCTGAGCGCCCTCGACATCCTGATGTTGCTCTACCGCGCCACCAACCAGCCCGGCATGAGCCCTTTTCCCGGTGGGCGGCATAATTTTATCCTTGGTGGAAATTTCGATAACCAACTGAGCGACAACATCTATCCGCAGTCGCCTTCCGTTATTTTTCAGGCAGCGGGTATTTATGCGCTGACAACACCTGCCACTCAGGTTTATTATCTCTGCCCGTTGAGCGAGGTCGGAGGTGGCGAGCACTTTTTCAACATCTATTTCGCCGTGGCAGGCCACCTTAACCTTTCCGCCGGGCTCTGAAAATCGCCTTTTCTTTCCACAAAATGCCGCTGTCTTTTTCGTTTGCAGCCGGTTGCATTTTCTACTTAAATTCGTAGCCTCAAACCGAAACACGAAATACACGATGAAAAAATCATGTTTTCTTCTTGCAAGCCTGACATGGTTTGCCCTGACCGGATCGCTCGGTCTTCACGCACAGACGGCCAGCGAATCAACGCTGATTGGCCAGAAAGAACTGAAACTCGAAAAAGACCGCCTCACGCCCGAGCTGCTCTGGTCAATGGGTCGCCTAGGCGAGGTAGCCGTGTCGCCCGATGGCAACAAGCTGTTGTTCAGCATCACCTTTTTCGATCTTGACGAAAACAAATCGAATGCGGAGCTTTTCACCATGAAAACCGACGGCAGCGATTTCAGGCAGATCACCTTCACCACTTGGGGCGAATACAACCCGCGCTGGCGACCTGATGGCAAGAAAATTGCCTTTATGTCAGCCGAATCGGGCAGTATGCAGCTTTGGGAAGCCGATGCCGATGGCAGCCACAAAGTCCGCATCAGCAATGTGGAAGGCGGCATTGGAGGCTTCGACTATTCGCCCGACCTGAAAAAGATGCTTTACCTCGCGGATGTGGAAAAGCCTTCGTTGGTGAAAGAGCGTTATCCCGACCTGACAAAGACGACAGGCCGCCTCAACAACGACCTGATGTACCGCCATTGGGATCAATGGGTTGATGCTTATACACATCCCTTTGTGGCCGACTATGATGGCAAACAACTGCTCAACGCCCTCGACCTGATGCAGGGCGAAGAATGGGAATCGCCGGTGAGGCCTTTCGGTGGGATGGAACAATTGGCCTGGGCAATCGACAGCAAATCCATCGTCTATACCGCACGCAAACTAAAAGGGAAAGAATACAGCTTCTCAACCAACAGCGACCTCTATCGCTACGACCTGAGTAATGGAAGCACCCAAAATCTTACCCAAGGCATGATGGGTTACGACATGAATCCGGTGTTTTCGCCCGACGGACGTTTCTTAGCCTGGGAAAGTATGGAACGTGATGGTTATGAGGCTGATAAAATAAGACTCTTTGTCATGGATCTGGCCACTGGAGCAAAAAAAGACCTCAGCCTGGGATTCGACCAGAACGCACAGGGTCTTGCATGGTCGGCCGACGGAAAGAAGATCTATTTTGTGAGCGACCACCACGCTTTAGAGCAGATTTACAGCATTGAGACGGCCACAGGTAAAATCCGCAAAATCACCGAAGGCCAACACGACTACACTAACGTGATGGTAGCCGGAAAACATCTCATTGGCGCACGCATGTCCATGTCGTCGCCCGCCGAGCTTTTCCGCATTGAGGAAGCTACGGGCAAACAACAACAGATCACCCACATCAACAGCAACCTGTTAGAACAGCTTAACTTAGGAAAGTCGGAAGCCCGCTGGATTCCCACTACCGACGGAAAACAGATGCTCGTCTGGGTGATTTATCCGTCCCATTTCGATCCCACAAAAAAATATCCCGCTCTGCTTTATTGTCAGGGAGGCCCGCAAAGCACAGTGAGCCAGTTCTGGTCGTTCCGCTGGAACTTCCAGATGATGGCCGCCAACGATTATATCATTGTCGCGCCCAACCGGCGTGGACTGCCGGGCTTCGGACAGGAATGGCTCGAACAGATCAGCGGCGACTACGGCGGGCAAAATATGAAAGACTATCTGAGCGCCATTGATGCCATTGCAAAAGAGCCGTTTGTAGATGCCAACCGATTGGGAGCCGTTGGAGCTTCTTATGGCGGTTTTTCGGTGTATTGGATGGCCGGACACCACAACAAACGATTCAAAGCTTTCATCGCACACAACGGGATGTTCAACCTCGAGCAGCAATACCTTGAAACCGAAGAAAACTGGTTTACCAACTGGGATCTCGGCGGGCCATACTGGGACAAGAACAACAAAACCGCCCAATGGTCGTACGAGAACTCGCCACACAAATTCGTGCAAAATTGGGACACCCCCATCTTAGTCATCCACAGCGAGCTCGACTACCGCATTGTGGCCTCGCAGGGAATGGCGGCCTACAACGCAGCCATCATGCGCGGGCTGCCGGCCGAATATCTCTATTTCCCGAACGAAAACCACTGGGTTCTCCGGCCACAAAATGGCGTACTCTGGCAACGCACCTTCTTTAACTGGCTCGACAGGTGGTTGAAATAACATCCTAAAAAATAAAAAACTGATGAATTGGGCGGTCTTTGCGAAGGTCGCCCATTTTTTTTGTAAAAACCACACAACATCTTGCCATCAAATACCAAAATGATTAATTTAACGTCGTTTATTTTGATTAGTTTTTAATCATTCCGACAATAAATTGGATGCTGTTTTTGAGAGATGTATCTGAACAATCATAGCTATTACAGTCTTCGTTACGGCGCACTTTCGGTGGAAAAGCTTGTGGATATGGCCGTTACAAATGGCATTGGCTGCCTTGCGCTCACCGACATCAACAACACGATGGGGATGCCCGATTTTGTGAAAGAGTGTCGTTGCAAAGGAATCAAACCTGTTGCCGGTGCAGAATTTCGCAACGGCGATCGGCTGATGTTCACCATTTTGGCCAAAAACAAGGCCGGTTTTCGTGCGTTGAACGAGCTGCTCACCCATCACAACCTCGATGGCAGTCCGTATCCCGAAACGGCTCCTGTCTTGGAACATACAGTAACGGTTTATCCCTTTGGCACGAAGAAAAAGGCGCAGCTTGGTCCCGATGATTATTTAGGTGTGCGGCTTTCACAGGTACCGCGGCTACTCAGCTCCGAGTGGCGTTTTCATCAGCACAAGCTGTTGCTGATGCAGCCTGTAACTTTTGCCGATGAGTCGGGCTGGTATATCCACAAAAATCTCCGTGCCATTGATCACAACATCCTGCTGAGCCGTCTTGAGGCCGGGCAGTGTGCCTCACCCGACGAGATGATGATACCCCCCGGGCACCTCCGTGCTGCCTTTGTGCTGTATCCCGCCCTGCTCGAAAATACCCAAAAAATTGAAAGCCAGTGCGAGATAGACTTCGACTTCTCGACCCTAAAAAACCGGAAAACCTTCACAGGCAACGGTGCCGATGACCGCAGTCTGTTGCGCAAACTGGCTTTCGACGGTTTAGAATACCGCTATGGCACCGACAACCTTCGGGCGCGCAAACGTATAGAAGAAGAGTTAGAAATCATTGACAAATTAGGCTTTTCGGCCTATTTCCTCATCACCTGGGATGTGATCCGCTACTCCATGTCGCGTGGGTTTTACCATGTCGGGCGAGGCAGCGGTGCCAACAGCGTCGTAGCTTTCTGCCTGAGAATCACCGATGTTGACCCTATTGAACTCGACCTGTATTTCGAACGATTCCTCAACCCCAAACGCAGCAGTCCGCCCGATTTTGATATTGACTACTCGTGGAAAGAGCGCGACGAGGTGATTGACTACATTTTCAAACGTTATGGCCGGCAACACACCGCCCTGCTTGGCACAATCTCCACCTTCAGGGGCAGGTCAATTTACCGCGAACTGGGTAAGGTTCACGGTCTCCCCAAAGCCGAGATTGACGAGCTGGCCGACAATCCCAACGCCTGCCACACCCTCAACCGGCACACGCGTCACATCCACGAGCTGGCGCAGCACATCCTCGACTTTCCCAACCAGCGGAGCATCCATGCCGGCGGCATCCTCATTTCCGAAGAGCCACTGGCCAACTATACAGCCCTCGACATGCCGCCCAAAGGTTTCCCCACCACGCAATGGGATATGTATGTGGCCGAAGAACTGGGTTTTGAGAAGCTCGACATCCTTAGCCAGCGCGGCATTGGTCACATCCGCGAAGCCGTTGACCTCGTCCGCAAAAACAAAGGCATTGCAGTGGACATCCATCAGGTACGACTTTTTAAGCAGGATGACAAAGTGAAAGAACGGCTGCGAAACGCCGA